>JAWWBT010000031.1:0-17898 GCA_033720815.1 Gammaproteobacteria bacterium
ACCGTCGATCAGGATCAGGGTACGGCTGGAGCCCAGGCCACGCAGGGACAGGCCGGCAAACGACTGCGCCGAGCTACCCGACTGCGGACGGAAGGAACCGGCCGAGTTGAACGTCGTGCCGCGCAGCAGGTCGGCAACGGAGATGTGACCGGAAAGATCAATGTCTTCACGATCGATGACGGTGACCGGAAGGGCACCTTCAAGGTCAAGACGGCTGAGGCGGGAACCCGTGACTTGCACGCGCTCCAGTTCAGCTGAGTCTTCCTCTTCTGCGGCAAAGGCCGTCGGGCCCATTGCCAGGGACGCAGCAAGACCGGCTCCCAAGGCCAGTCGCACAGCGTTGGAAAGACGCTTATCGCGATTAGTTCTCATGATACAAGACCCTCTCATGGCTAGTTCACTAGTTTTGAGGAAAAAGTTCGACAGCCCCCAAGGACCGCCGAGTCGGTTTCGACCCGAGCCATTTTTCCCATTGCTTCAGGCCAATCGATTGGGAGCCTACCCACAACCCTCAGGGGAAGCAAGCCCCAATCAGACACGCACAGGAAACCCCTTTTCGCGGGATTTTGCAACTTATGGACAAAGTCCGGATTTCGGACTACGCTTAAGAGCTTTCCCCGAGAAACGCCCGTTTTATCCCCCGGGCTTTCGAGGTCCCCTGCATAATATGGCCACTGGTTCCCTCCAGGCCACGTCTCGAACTTAACTTAATTCCCGCACCAAGAGCAATATTTCCCGCTGCTTTATTCCCCACCCATTTTATGGGCTTCTTTCCACGTTTCCTGAACGGAGCGGTACCCAGCAAAAAGCCGGGCACAGGGCCCGGCTCTCGTAACACTGGAAGCAGCCTCTACAGCCTTGCTGCTACTCGCTGGACTCCCCTGTCAGCGAGGCGAAATCATCGACCTGGATGGCTGCCTGGCGCGCATGTTCCATTTCGCGCAACTGGGCCGCCTCGCTCTCACCGATCACATCGTTCGCGATAGCGGATTGCAGTTGCTCTTCATACGTCCATCCCACAACCTTGCCGGACTTCATGCCCTTGCGGAGCTTCTTTTCCAGTGGCGCCGCATCAAGCATTGCATTGAACGCCCGTTCGAGAACCACCACGCGGTCATCATCATCCTGCGGCATGTACATGCCGGCGGTAAGCCGGTCACGCTGCTCACCCGGACGCTGCAGCGTCGCCGCAACAGCGTGATCGAGCTCATCACTCGGCGGAGCAAAACGACGGCCCAGCGGGAACAGCAGAATGCGAAGACCCGCTGACACGAATCGGTTCGGCAGGTTCTTCAACATCACATCGAGCGACTGCTGCATGGTGTACAGCGCATCGGTAACGCTCCACTGCAATAGCGCAAGGTCTTCTTCACGCGCGCCCTGGTCAACGAAATGCTTCACTGCGGTTGATGCAAGGTAAAGCTGGCTCAGCACGTCAGCCATGCGACCACTGATGCGCTCCTTGCGCTTGATCTCGCCACGGAAGGTCAACAACAGGACATCAGTTGCAATCGAAAATGCGGCACTCATGCGGGTGAGCTGTTGCAGGAGACTACGCACATCCCTGTTCGGCGCATCGACAGAGGCAAGGCGCGCACCGCTCAAGCCCAGCAGGAGCGAACGCACGGCATTTGATACAGAAAGGCCGACATGCTTCGTGATTGCCTTGTCGAATTGTCGTGCGCCCTCTTCCGCATCTTCGTTCTGCGCAGCGGTCAATTCATCCAGCAGGCAGGGATGGCAGCGGATCGCGCCCTGGCCAAATGTGATGAGATTACGCGTAAGGATGTTATGACCTTCCACCGTCACACCGACGGCTGGAAAACTGTTCAGCTGGCCGAGCGGATTTGCCTTGCCCAGGCACACCGCCGCACCACCATGAATCTCGATCGCATCGTTCACGACCCGACGTGCACGGTCGGTCGTGTTGTATTTCATGATGGCCGAAATCACCGAAGGCTTGTGCCCCTCGTCGAGCGCTGCCAGCGTCACGCGCCGTGCGGCATCCATGGTGTAGGTATTGCCGGCGATTCGTGCCAGCGCTTCCTCGATACCCTCGAACGCACCGATGGGCACCTTGAACTGGCGCCGTACCTGCGAATAGGCACCCGCGAGGCGCGCACTCATCTTGGCGGAAGCGGTCGAAAGCGCGGGAAGGGAAATCGCACGCCCATCTGTCAGCGACTCCATCAGCATGCGCCAACCCTTGCCGACGTAATCCTTGCCGCCGATAACCCAGTCGAGGGGAATGAAGACGTCCCTGCCGCGGAGCGGTCCGTTCGGGAATGCCATGTGCATCGGGTCATGACGACGTCCCTGCTCCACTCCCGGTGTATCTGACGGAACCAGTGCAAGCGTGATACCAAGGTCATCCTTGCCACCCAGGAGCCCGTCCGGGTCGCGCAACTTGAATGCAAGACCAAGCACGGTCGCAATCGGCGCAAGCGTGATGTAACGCTTGTCGAAATTCAGCCGGATACCCAGCGTTTCCTTGCCGTGAAACTCCTGCTTGCACACTACACCCGTATCGGGCAGTGCACCGGCATCTGAACCAGCGTCGGGAGCGGTCAGTGCGAAGCACGGAATTTCTTCGGCGCTGGCCAGCTTCGGCAGGTACTGATCCTTCTGCGCATCGGTACCGTACTTCAGCAACAGCTTGCCGGGACCAACCGAGTTCGGAATCATCACCGTCAGCGCGGCACTGATCGAACGGGTGGCAATCTTCATGATCACGGCCGCATGACCGTACTGCGAGAAACCCTTGCCGCCGTATTCCTTCGGTATCACCATGCCGAAGAATTGGTACTCGCGAATCAGCTTCCACGCCGCCTCCGGCAATTCCTTCGTGCGCTGGTCGATTTCGTAGTCATCCAGCAGCGCACAGAATTCTTCTACCGGCCCCTCCAGGAACTCGCGTTCTTCATCACTTAGGCTGACCTGCGGGAATTCCAGTAGCTGTTTCCATTTCGGCGCACCGGTGAACAGCTGCGCGTCCCACCAGGTCGTACCCGCTTCCAGGGCATCACGCTCGGTCTGCGAGATTTCCGGCATCGATGACTTGTAAAAGGCGAACAGTGGCGCGCTGACAAAGGTGCGGCGAATGAACGGCACATTGAACAGGACAGTAATGCCACCGTAGATCGCTATAACGAGCAGTTTTGCAAAGGCGCCTGCATCACCGAATACCGCAAAAAGACCCACCACCAGGCCAGCCAGCGCGAAAGAGGCTTCGCGACCGGGACGGCGGTAGGCAATTGCCAATACGGCGAGCAGGAGGAATAGCCAGGAAAGCAGCGCAGTCATGATCCTGTTGCTCCAGAGAGGTTGTTCGAGGACGTGATGCGACCGGGCAGGCTGGCTGCCCGGTCGCTGTTCAATCAGCTGGCGTCGGGTTGCGCTTCTGGCGCAGCGCGCTTGAACGCATCCAGCTTGAGGCAGTTGTCGTTGATCTCGTTGATGACCGGGTAAGCGGACATGTCACAATCGAAACGGTTCGCGTTGTAGACCTGCGCAACGATGAATATGTCAGCCATGCTGACCTTCTTGCCGTAGCAGTAGTCACCAACGCGCGCATCGTTCGCGAGCATTTCTTCCAGTGCAGAGAAACCTTCCGTCACCCAGTGGCGGTACCACTTCATCTTCGCGTCATCGTCGGCGCCCATTTCCTTCTGCAGGTACTGCAACACGGAAAGGTTGTTCAACGGATGAATATCACAGGCAACAAGACCTGCGATGGATCGCAACCAGGCACGATCCTTGAGGTCTTCCGGCAGCAATGGCGGGTTCGGATGCAGCTCTTCCAGGTACTCGATGATGGCCTGCGACTGCATGATCGGCATGCCACCATCAATGAGGGTTGGCACCCTGCCCTGCGGATTAAGGCGCCGGTACGACGATGAATGCTGCTCGCCGCCATCCTTTACAAGGTGGATGAACTTCTGGTCCGCCTCGATGTTCTTCAGGTTCAATGCAATGCGAACCCGGTAAGCAGCCGTGCTTCGAAAATACGTATACAGTTCCATGGCAATTACCCTTCGTACTTCTCGACCACCTGGTCGATGGCGCCAAAGATGGTCTTGCCGTCACGGTCGTACATTTCGATGTGCACGCGATCACCGAAGCTCATGAACGGTGTCTTGGCTTCGCCGTCGGCGATGATTTCCAGCATGCGCTTTTCGGCAAGGCAGGAGGAACCGAGCGATTCGTCTTCGTTGGCAATCGTGCCGGAACCGATGATCGTGCCTGCTGCCAGCGGACGGGTGCTTGCCGCATGTTCGACCAGTCGCGGGAAGCTGAACTGCATGTCCACGCCGCAATTCGGGTGACCGAACGGCTTGCCGTTGTAGTGCGTCACCAAGTCGTGAAGTACCTTGCCTTCCTTCCAGAACTCACCGAGTTCATCCGGCGTCACCGCAACCGGTGCAAACGCCGAACGCGGCTTCGACGTCATGAAGCCGAAGCCCTTGCCGAGCTCGGCCGGTATCAGCTTGCGCAGGCTGACGTCGTTCACGATCATCAGCAGCTTGATGTGCGGCAGGCAATCGGCCGTCTTCGCACCCATCGGCACGTCATCGGTCACCACGCAAACTTCAGCCTCGAAATCGATGCCGAAATCCTCGCTGGCCACCGGGATCGTGCCAGTCGGCGACAGGAAGCCATCCGACACTGCCTGGTACATCAGCGGGTCTTCCTTGAAGCTCGGCGGCATCTCGGCACCACGGGCACGACGTACGCGCTCGACGTGCGGCAGGTATGCCGAACCGTCGAGGAACTGGTAGGCGCGCGGCAGCGGCGAGGCAAAATCGTCCGCATTGAAATCGAAGGCATTCGGCAGGTCACCCTCGTTCAGCGCATCGTAGACGTCCTTCAGCTTCGGCTCGACGTCCGACCAGTGCTCGATGGCGTGCTGCATCGTCGGTGAAATCTCGCCGACCTTTACTGCCTTGCTGAGATCCTTGCTGACGACGACCAGTTCGCCGTCACGACCTTTCTTCAGGCTTCCGAGTTTCATGAATGCTCCGTTATCTGTTCTTCAGAAAATGTCGAACGCAATATTCTCGCGCTCACTTCTTCTTCGGGTCGAAATGTTTCTGGATGCCTTCCCAGCAGCTCGAGTAATTCGGCTGCAAGGCATCGGATTCCATCGCCTGCCTTGTCGGGTGAAACGCCAGGCGCGTTTCGAACATGAAGGCCATGGTGTCGGTAATGTGCTGCGGTTTCGAAGTATCGATGCTCGATGCCTTTTCGAAGGTTGCCGCATCCGGCCCGTGACCGCTCATCGAGTTGTGCAGGCTGGAACCACCCGGCACGAAACCGTCTTCCTTCGCTTCCTTGGCATCGTACT
The DNA here is from genome assembly GCA_033720815.1 of Gammaproteobacteria bacterium. Lineage (GTDB taxonomy): Bacteria > Pseudomonadota > Gammaproteobacteria > Natronospirales > JAJUFS01 > JAWWBS01. The sequence continues at coordinate 5,345 of JAWWBT010000031.1, forward strand.
CGCCATGAATGAGCCCCATGAACTCGCTCATGATGTTGCGGTGATACCAGGGCGGACGGAAAGTGTTTTCCATCACCAGCCAGCGCGGCGGGAAGATCACGAAATCGAGGTTTGCGGTACCCGGCGTGTTGGTCTGCGACGTCAGCACCGTGAAGATGGACGGGTCCGGATGGTCGTAGCTGATCGAACCAATCGTGTTGAACAACCTGAGATCGTACTTGTACGGCGCGTAATTGCCGTGCCAGCCGACCACGTCCAGTGGCGAATGATCGATGGATGCCTTCCACAGGCGACCCTGGAACTTCGCCACCAGTTCGAAATCACCCTCGACATCTTCATACGCGGCAACCGGGTAAAGAAAATCACGCGGGTTGGCGAGGCCGTTCGAACCGATCGGGCCGAGATCAGGGATCTTCAGGTTCTCACCGAAGTTTTCTGCAATGTAACCGCGCGCTTCCTTGTCCAGCAGTTCGACCGTATAGCGCACACCGCGCGGCATGACGGCAATTTCCTGCGGCTCGATTTCCAGCACGCCGAATTCGCTACGGATCTTCAATCGACCAAGCTGCGGGACAATCAGCATTTCGCCATCGGCGTTATAGAAGTAGCGACCTTGCATCGACGCATTGGCGCAGTACATGTGCACGCCACAACCGCCCTGCGCTTCCGGACCGCCATTGCCGGCAACGGTGATGATGCCGTCGATGAAATCCGTCTTTTCCTTCGGCAACGGCAGTGGGTTCCAGCGGAGCTGGTTCGGCGTCGCCGGCAGCTCGTTGAAATCGTTATGGAAGCTCGCTTCTGCCTGCAGTTCGAAATCGCCGTGCAGCACACCAGGGCGGATGCGATACAGCCAGCTGCGCTGGTTGCTCGAACGCGGCGCGGTAAACGCCGTACCCGACAGCTGCTCGGCATACAGGCCGAACGGTGCCACCTGCGGCGAGTTCATGCCCTCCGGCAGCGCGCCTTCCAGCGCCTCCGTGGCGAACTCGTTACCGAAACCTGACATGTAGTTTTTCTGCTTCGCCGACATTGTTGTTTCCTTGTCGAAGCGGGTTCTTTAACGAATGCTGGGGTTCGATGCGCTCACCCCAACCTACGAAGCTTTTTTATGCGGCTATCGAAACCGATGGTTGTAACGCGCAGATTTTTCTTCCCCGCGCGACAAAGCCAGGGAGGAAAAGATGCCGTTACAACACGCCTCGTTTCATCTGGTCGCGTTCAATGGATTCGAAGAGCGCCGTGAAGTTGCCTTCGCCGAAGCCTTCGTTGCCCTTGCGCTGGATGATCTCGAAGAAGATCGGACCGATGCAGTTCTGGGTGAAGATCTGCAGCAGCTTCTTCGACTTCGTTTCCTCGTCGGCATCCATGAGGATCTTGTTCTTCTGCATGCGCTCGAGGTCTTCACCGTGGTTCGGGATGCGCTCTTCGATCACTTCGTAGTAAGTGTCCGGCGTATCCAGGAACTCGATCTCCTGCTCGCGCAGGTATTCGACCGTTTCGTAGATGTTGTCGGTGAACATCGCGATGTGCTGGATGCCTTCACCGTTGTACTCGCGCAGGTATTCGTTGATCTGCGACTTCTCGTCGGACGATTCGTTCAGCGGGATGCGAACCATGCCGTCAGGCGCGGTCATCGCCTTGGAGACGAGACCGGTCTGCGCGCCCTTGATGTCGAAGTAGCGGATTTCGCGGAAGTTGAACAGCTTCTCGTAGAAGTCTGCCCAGGTCTTCATGTTGCCGTACTCGACGTTATGCGTGAGATGGTCGATGAACGTGAGGCCCGCACCCTTCGGGTTGCGGTCTTCGGTGGTGAATTCGAAATCTTCTTCGTAGATTTCGCCCTTGTCACCGTACTTGTCGACCATGTAGAGCGCAGCGCCACCGATGCCTTCCAGCGTCGGGACGTCGAACGGCAGGGTTTCCGGCTTCTTCTCGAAGAACTTCGCGCCGTTCTCGTTGGCCAGCTTGTGCGCCTTCTCGGCATCACGCACGCGCACGGCAAAACCGCAGGCGCAGGGGCCATGCTCGGCGGCGAAATCCGCAGCGAAGCTGTTCGGCTCTTCGTTGACCAGGAAGTTCACACCGTTCTGGCGGTACAGGGTAACGGCCTTGCTCTTGTGCTTGGCGACGGCGGTGAAGCCCATGCGGTGGAACAGGTCGTGCAGCATTTTCGGTTCCGGCGCTGCGTATTCCACGAATTCGAAGCCGTCGACACCCATCGGGTTCTCGAACAGGTCTGCCATGTGACACCTCTATTTTGTTCTGGATTTGGAAGATGAAAGTTCCGGGCTCCGCTGCGCCCCGCGCTGTCGCGAAACCCTGAATTCGGATTCATTTATTCCTGCATTATACGGACTTGCGACCACGCGTAGTACCCGCGAAGGCCGAATCCGCTTCGTGCGTGGCTTGAAAATCAGCCACTTAGCCGAATCCTGCACTGATGCAGGTCAAGGCGGCCGCGGTTTCGCCAGCCTTACTGCCCCAGCACGGTGCGTACGTCGAGCAGTTCCGGGAAAAACTGCAGTTCCAGCGCCTTCTTCAGGAAGCCCACGCCGGAGGAACCGCCGGTGCCCTTCTTGAAGCCGATGACACGCTCCACCGTCTTCATGTGCCGGAAGCGCCAGAGCTGGAAGATTTCCTCCACGTCGACCAGCTTCTCGGCCATTTCATAGGCGGCCCAGTAGGTGTCGCGATTCTCGTAGATCGTCTTGAACACGGCGGTGACCCGCTCATCGGCTTCGTAGGGCTGAGACCAGTCGCGCTCGACCTTGTTTTCCGGAACCGGCAGGCCCTGGCGGGCAAGGTAACGCAGGAACTCATCGTAGACGCTTGGCGTTTCAAGGATGCCCTGCAGCCAGTCGTGCGTGGCCTCCGAATATTCGAAGACGCGCACCATGTCCGGGTTCTTGTTGCCGAGGCGGAATTCCAGCGCCCGGTACTGCGCCGACTGGAAGCCGGAGGCGCCACCGAGCACATGGCGGAATTCCGCGTATTCTGCCGGGGTCAGTGTCTCCAGCACGGCCCACTGGTTGAACAACTGCTGCTGCACCTGCTTTACCCGCGCAAGGATCTTGAAGCACGGCTCCAGGCGATCTTCGCGAATGGATTCCAGCGCAGCACCCAGCTCGTGCAGCACCAGCTTCATCCATAGTTCGGAGGTCTGGTGCTGGATGATGAACAGCATCTCGTCGTGGTGGGCCGGGTCGGAGAGCGGCTCCTGTGCATCAAGGACCTTGTCCAGTCGCAGGTAACCGTCGTAAGTGAGCTGCCCCTTGAGATCCGTGCGAATGCCGGCCTCGAGTTCCCGCTTATTCATTATATATACCCCTTTGTCGCAACCGGCTCCCGGGCTCACGGTGCCAAGGAATTTCCGGATACGTACCGGTGTTTGCTAGAATCCCGCCCTCGCCGGCTCACGGCCGGCAGGCTTGCGCGTGCATTCTACCAGCGTATCCGCTGCCAGAGGGGCGGGACCAGGTGTCCCGGGTAGGCAGCCAATGCTGCCACGCGCAGGATCAATCCGGATCCCGGCCCGTTTTTTCCTGCCGGAATTCGCGAACGAATGACAATCCATACCCGCCCGCAGGCACTGAAGCACCGGGCGCGTTCAGGAGGATTTTCCGTTGAAAACCGTGGCAAAGTTCGAGATCAAGTACCTCCAGTACTTGGATCAGGACGGCAAGCTTGTCGAGAAGAAGCTGCCGAAATTCGCCGAGGACACGAACGAACTCGTCGAGATGTACAAGAAGATGATGTTCGTGCGCGTCTTCGACACCAAGGCCATTGCCTTGCAGCGTACCGGCCAGCTCGGCACCTACGCGTCCTGCCTGGGTCACGAGGCCACCCACGTGGGTATTGGCCTCGCGATGATCGAGGACGACGTCTTCTGCCCGATGTACCGCGAGTACGGCACGCAGTTCGAGCGCGGCGTGGAGCCGCACGAAGTGCTGATGTTCTGGGGCGGTGACGAGCGCGGCAACAACTTCTCCGGCCCGAAGCATGACTTCCCGTGGGCGGTGCCTATTGCCACGCAGAACCACCACGCCACCGGCGCGGCATTTGCGCTGAAGTACCAGGGCAAGAAAGCCGCTTCCGTTTCCGTCATCGGTGACGGCGGCACCTCGCAGGGTGACTTCTACGAATCGCTGAACTGCGCCGGCGCCTGGGATCTCCCGAGCGTGTTCGTGGTTGCGAACAACAAGTGGGCCATCTCCGTCCCGCTGGAAATCCAGACCCGCTGTGAAACGCTGGCCCAGAAGGGTATCGCGGGCGGCATGGAAAGCCTGCAGGTCGACGGCAACGACATCATCGCGATGCGCGATGCCATGGAAACGGCGCTGAAGAAGGCCCGTTCCGGCAAGGGCCCGACACTGATCGAAGCCCTCACCTATCGCCTCTCCGATCACACCACGGCCGACGACGCGCGCCGTTACCGTCCGCAGGAAGAAGTGGACGAGAACTGGGCCAAGGAGCCGCTCATCCGCCTCCGCAAGTACCTGGAGTCGAAGAAGGCCTGGGACGACAAGAAGGAAGAGGAATGGAAGGCCGCCTGCGCCAAGCGCGTGGACGAGGAAGTGAAGAAATACAAGGCGGCAGGCAAGCCGCCGGTCACCGACATGTTCGACAACATGTTCGCCAACATGCCGGAAGACCTGCTTGCCCAGCGTGCCGAAGCGGAAGAGGAGGCCAAGAACCATGGCTAAGGTGACACTCATTGAAGCGCTCAACATGGCCATGGCCCACGAGCTGAACAACGACAAGTCCGTTGTCGTGCTCGGCGAGGACGTCGGTGTCAACGGCGGCGTGTTCCGCGCCACTGCGGGCCTGCAGGAACAGTTCGGCAAGGACCGCGTCATCGACACGCCGCTGGCCGAAGCACTGATTGCCGGCATTTCCATCGTCATGGCCTCGCAGGGCATGAAGCCGGTCGCAGAAATCCAGTTCTCCGGCTTCATCTACCCGGCTGTCGACCAGATGATCAACCACGCCGGCCGCCTGCGCACCCGTACGCGGGGTCGCATGCACGTGCCGATGGTGCTGCGTGCTCCGAGCGGCGGCGGTATCCACGCGCCTGAGCATCACTCGGAATCCAACGAAGCGATGTTCGCTCACATGCCGGGTATCCGCGTCGTGATGCCGAGCTCGCCGCAGCGCGGCTACGGCCTGCTGCTCGCGGCCATCCGTGACCCGGACCCGGTCGTGTTTCTCGAACCGACGCGCATGTACCGCATGAACAAGCAGAACGTCGAGGACAACGGCGAGGCACTGCCGCTGGACACCGCCTTCGTGCTGAAGGAAGGCGACGACGTCACCCTGGTCTCCTGGGGCGCGATGATCCACGAGACGCTGCAGGCCGCGAAGCAGATGGAAGAGGAAGGCATTTCCTGCGAGGTCATCGACCTTGCCACCATCAGCCCGGTGGATTTCGTGTCCGTGCTGGCCTCGGTGGAGCACTCCGGCCGCCTGGTCATCATCCACGTGGCTCCGCGCACCGCAGGCATGGGCGCCGAGATCGCTGCCGAGGTCGCCGAGAAGGCGCTGTTCAGCATCGAGGCCCCGATCCAGCGCGTTGCCGGCTACGACACGCCGATGCCGCTGTTCAAGCTGGAGCATGACTACATGCCGAGCGTGAACCGCATCGTGAAGGCCATCCGCAAGACGATGGAGGACTGATCATGCCGACGACATTCAATCTCCCCGATCTCGGTGAAGGCCTCCAGGAAGCCGAAATCGTCGAGTGGAAGGTCAAGGAAGGCGACACGGTCAAGGTCGACGATCCGCTCGTAGCGGTCGAGACCGACAAGGCCGTTGTCGACGTGCCCTCGCCGTACAACGGCAAGATCAAGAAGCTGCACTGGGCTAACGGTGACATCGTGCCGACCCATTCCGCGCTCGTGGACTTCGACGAAGTCGATGGTGCCCCGGCCGAGGACGATGCAGAGGCCGACGAGCCTGCCGAGCAGCCGAAGGAAGAAAAGAAGACCAAGGCCGAGTCGAAGCCCGCACCGAAGAAGAAAAAGTCTTCTGGCGGCGGCAGCACGACCTTCAACCTGCCGGACCTTGGTGAAGGCCTGCAGGAAGCCGAGATCGTCGAATGGAAGGTTTCCGTCGGCGACACGGTGAAGGTCGACGACCCGCTGGTTGCGGTCGAAACCGACAAGGCAGTGGTTGATGTGCCCTCCCCTTATGAAGGCGAGATCACTGCGCTGCACTGGGAAAACGGCGATGTCGTACCGACCCATTCCGCGCTGTGTGACTTCAAGGTGGAAGGCGAAGCCTCCGATGAAGATGATTCCGACGAGGAAGAAGAGTCCAAGGGTGGTGACGATTCCGGCACCGTGGTCGGCAAGATGGCGACCTCGGACGACGAACTGGAAGAAACCGTCGTCATCCGCAAGGGCAAGGGCGGCAGGCGCGAGCGCAAGCCGAAGAAGCCAGCCGCTTCCCAGGCCCAGGCGAAGTCTTTCACCCCGCCGAAGAACATCACGCACGGCACCGGCAAGCCGAAGGCCTCGCCGGCAACTCGCCTGTACGCGAAGGAACACGGTGTTGACCTGACCCAGGTGCCGGCGACCGGCAGCAAGGGCCAGATCACCAAGTCCGACGTGGACAATTTCCTGCAGTCCGGTGGCGCACAGCCGCAGCATCAGGCCCAGCAGCCAATGGGCGGCATGCCGTCCTTCGGTGGTGGCTGGGACGTGCCACCGCATGCCGAGGACGTCACCTATGGCCCACAGCAGCTGAAGGGCCCGCGCCGTGCCATGCACAAGTCCATGACCGCGGCCCGCAGCCAGGTCATGGAGTGCACGCTGTTCGACGATGCCGACATCCACGGCTGGATGCCGGGACAGGACATCACCGCACGCATCATCCGTGCGGTCGTGGCGGGTTGCCGCACGGTGCCGCAGATGAACGCCTGGTACGACGGCGACAAGATGGAAATGACCATCCACAGGCACGTCGACCTGGCGATGGCAGTGGACACGCCGGACGGCCTGATTGTCCCGGTGATCCGCGACGCGGACTCGAAGAACGGCCAGCAGCTGCGCGAGGACCTGAATGTCATCAAGCAGAAGACCCGTTCCCGCGAGGTTGCCCCGGAAGACATGAAGAACCCGACCATCACGCTGTCGAACTTCGGCATGATGGCGGGTCGCTATGCGACTCCGGTGGTGGTGCCTCCACAGGTTGCCATTCTCGGCACCGGCGGACTGCGCCATGACGTCGTGCCGGTAATGGGCGGCGTCGAGACGCACAAGCGCGTGCCCCTCTCGATCACCTTTGACCACCGCTGCCTCACTGGCGGCGAGGCGTGCCGCTGGCTCGCCGCGGTCATCAAGGACCTCGAGAAGCCTTACTGACCGATCCCAGGCGGTCAGCACCAGACCCGGCCCCGGTTACTCACCGGCGCCGGGTTTTTTATTTGCTCCCACCTCCGCCCCTACCCAGCCGCACGGCTGCGAGATCAAACGCTCGTTTGCCTGAAATAGCGTGAATCCGCTCATGCAGTAGAACGGAAAAAGTTCTACAATCGCCGGATTTACGCACTCCGAAAAACCGTCGACGGGAAGGATCAGAATCACCATGGCGACAAAGTCGCGCGATGCGAAAATCAAGCAGATCGAGAAGGTCGTGGCCCATGCCCAGAAGAAGGCCGATAGCCACGACACGGAACTCCTCGCTGAATTCATCCGGCACTACTACAGTGCCGTCGCGGTTGAAGACCTCACCGCTCGCACTCCGGCTGAACTCTACGGTGCTGCACTCAGCCACTTCGAGTTCGCGAACAAGCGAAAGAAGAACACGCCTGCCATTCGCATCTTCAACCCCACGCAAAAGAAGCACGGTTACAAGTCGACGCACACCATTATCGAGCTGGTAAACGATGACATGCCGTTCCTGGTCGATTCGACGGGCATGGCCATCAATCGCCTTGGTTTTGCCATCCACCTGACCGTGCACCCGATCTTCAAGGTAATGCGCGACGACAAGGGCAAGATCGAACAGATCGTTCCGCCGCATGAAAACCTCGTTGAAGGCCAGCAGGAATCGTTTATCCGTCTCGAGATCGATCGGGAAACCGACAAGGAAACCCTTGCCGAACTTGAGCAGACGATTCTCAGCTCGATGCACGATGTGCGCGCCGCGGTAGAAGACTGGGGTGACATGCGAGCCAGCGCACTCGACATCATCAACCTGCTGAGCAAGCAACCGCCAAAACTGAATGCATCGGAAGTCAGTGAAGGCATCAAGTTCCTGGACTGGCTGGTAAACAACCATTTCACCTTCCTCGGTTACCGCGAGTATGACCTCGTAACCGAAGATGGAGACGACGTGCTCAAGGCGGTACCGAAGAGTGGCCTTGGCATCCTGCGAAACGACCCGAAGGGTTCTTCGCAGAGCTTCCTGGTATTGCCGCAGGACATTCGCGAAACCGCTCGTGCGAAGGAACTGCTGATCATCACGAAGGCAAATTCCATTTCCACGGTGCACCGCCCAAGCTATCTCGATTACATCGGCATCAAGCGGTTTGATGACGAAGGCAACGTGATCGGCGAACGCCGCTTCCTTGGCCTGTTCACCTCGAGTGCCTACTCGCGTTCACCGCGCGATATCCCGTTGCTGCGACAGAAGGTCGAGCAGGTCATGCTGCGCTCACGCCTGCCGTTCAACTCTCATGCCGGCAAGGCGCTGCTGCATATCCTGGAAACCTTCCCGCGCGACGAACTGCTGCAGGCATCCACGGATGAACTTTTCCATATCGCGACCGGCGTGCAGCAGCTGCAGGAACGCCAGCGGGTAAAGGTCTTCCTGCGCCGTGACATGTTCGGCCGTTATTTCTCCTGCCTGATCTACGTGCCGCGCGAGCGTTACAACACGCAGGTACGTGAAAAGATCATGGGCCTCCTGAAGACGGAGCTGAATGGTCACGAGGTCGAGTCGTCGGCGCAGATTTCGGAATCCGTCCTCGCGCGCGTGCACCTCATTGTTCGCACGACTCCGTGGAAATTCCCGGACTACGACATCCAGTCGATCGAATCGCAGATCGAGGAAATCGTGCGCTCCTGGCCGGACAAGCTGCGCGATGCCAGCGTCGAGAAGTATGGCGAAGAGCGCGGGCTGAAACTCTACAACCGCTTCGGCGAGGCCTTGCCTGCCGCCTATCGCGAGGATGTGAAGCCGAAGGCTGCTGCGTTTGACCTCGAGCAGATGGACGGCGTGCAGAAAGGCGACGAGCTCCGCATGTCGCTCTACCGGCCGACGCATAACCCGAAGGGCCTCTGGCGCTTCAAGATCTTCCACGCCGAACAGCCGCTACCGATTTCCGATGCGTTGCCGATGCTGGAAAACATGGGCCTCAAGGTGATTTCCGAGCGGCCTTACGAAGTCGACCTGGAAGACAACAGCATCATCTGGATCCAGGATTTCGACGTCATCTATTCAAAGGCAAATGGCATTTCGCCTGACGACGTGAAGGAAATCTTCCACGACACCTTTGCGAATGTCTGGGCCGGCCAGGCCGAGAATGACGGTTTCAACCGTCTCGTACTGGCAGCCCAATTGACCTGGCGCGAAGTGTCGCTGATGCGTGGCTACTGCAAGTACCTCCTGCAGACCGGCATCCCCTTCTCGCAGACCTACATGGAACAGACGCTGGTCAACAACGCGCCTATCACGCGCAAGCTGGTGGAGCTGTTCGACCTGCGTTTCTCGCCGTCGCGCAAGAAGGGTCGCGCAAAGGCAGCGGAAGAAGGTACGGCCGAAATCAAGGCGGCGCTGGAAGAAGTCAGCAGCCTGGACGACGATCGCATCCTGCGCGCCTTCCTTAACGTGATCAACGCGACCTTGCGTAGCAACTATTTCCAGGAAGACGCAAACGGCGAACCCAAGCCGTACATCTCGTTCAAGTTCGACCCGAACCGTATTCCCGAGCTGCCGCTACCGAAGCCGGCATTCGAGATCTGGGTCTATTCGCCGCGCATCGAGGGTGTACACCTGCGCGGTGGCAAGGTTGCACGTGGCGGCCTGCGCTGGTCGGACCGTCGCGAGGATTTCCGCACGGAAATCCTTGGCCTGGTGAAGGCACAGCAGGTCAAGAACACGCTGATCGTTCCAGTCGGCTCCAAGGGTGGTTTTGTCGTGAAACGGCCGCCACACAGTGGCGACCGCGAAGCCTTTATGGCTGAAGGTGTCGAATGCTACAAGACCTTCCTGTGCGGCCTGCTCGACCTGACCGACAACATCGTCGACGGCGAAATCGTGCCACCGAAGCAGGTAGTCCGACACGACGAGGACGACCCGTACCTGGTCGTCGCTGCCGACAAGGGAACCGCGACGTTCTCCGACATCGCCAACGGTGTCGCTGCGGAATACAACTTCTGGCTGGGAGACGCCTTCGCCTCCGGCGGTTCCGTGGGTTATGACCACAAGAAGATGGGCATTACGGCCAAGGGCGCCTGGGAATCGGTCAAGCGCCACTTCCGCGAGCTTGGCCTGGACACCCAGACGACGAACTTCTCGGCCGTCGGTATCGGTGACATGGGTGGCGACGTCTTCGGCAACGGCATGCTGCTGTCGCGTCACATCAAGCTGAAGGCTGCCTTCAACCACATGCACATCTTCATCGACCCGTTCCCGGACCCGGAAGAATCCTTCAAGGAACGCGAGCGCATGTTCAACCTGCCGCGCTCGACCTGGGAAGATTACAACCCGGAACTGATCTCTAAGGGTGGTGGCGTGTACTCGCGTTCGGCGAAGAGCATCAAGCTCTCTGCCGAGGCACGTGAAGCGCTGGGTATCGAAGAAAGCACCCTGACGCCGAACGAACTGATCAAGGCAATCCTCAAGGCGCCGGTCGACCTGGTGTGGAATGGCGGCATCGGTACCTACGTGAAGGCGAAACACGAAACGAACGCCGAGTGCGGCGATCGCGCCAACGACGCCGTTCGTATCAACGGTGAAGACCTGCGCTGCCGAGTCATTGGTGAAGGTGGCAACCTGGGCATGACACAACTCGGCCGCATCGAATTCGCCTCGCGTGGTGGTCGCGTCAACACGGACTTCATCGATAACGCCGGTGGTGTCGATTGCTCCGACCACGAGGTCAACATCAAGATCCTGCTCAACCTCGTGATGAACGAAGGTGAACTCACGGCAAAACAGCGCAACAAGCTGCTTGCTGACATGACGGACGAGGTGTCCCAGCTGGTGCTGCGCGACTGCTACATGCAGACGCAGGCCATCACGATTGCCGAAGCACAGGCACCTGCACGCCTCGAGGAACACATGCACCTCGTTCGCCTTCTGGAGCGTGAAGGTCGCCTGAATCGCGCCCTGGAATTCCTGCCTGACGAGGAAGTCATTTCGGAACGACGGAATGCCGGTCGCGGCCTGGTTCGCCCAGAGCTTTCCGTGCTCTTTGCCTACGCGAAGATGGACGTTTACGACTCGCTGCTCGATTCGGATGTGCCGGAAGACAGTTACCTGGCAAACGAGCTGGAGCACTACTTCCCGAAGCCGTTGCGCAAGAAGTACAAGGACCTGATGCCGGAACATCGCCTGCGCCGCGAGATCATCGCAACCGCAGTCACCAATTCGATGGTCCATCGCATGGGCCCGACCTTTGCGCATCGCCTGCGCGAGGAATCCGGTGCCGAGGCAGCAGCTGTTGCCAAGGCCTACACCATTGCGCGCGAAGCCTTCGGCATGCGCGAAGTGTGGGGACAGATCGAATCGCTGGATAACAAGGTTCCGGCCAGCATCCAGACGACCATGAACGTCCAGATCGCGCGGCTCCTCAAGCACGCCACGCACTGGCTGCTGGACCGTCCGGAGCGCTCCTCCGATATCGCGGATGCCGTTTCGCACTTCTCAAGCGGAATTGTCGAGCTGACAGAGATTCTCGAGCAAGTCATGGGTCCGGTCGAGGTCAACGCATTTGCGGAAACCATCCAGCAGTACGTCGACATCGGCGTACCGGAAAACCTCGCACGCCGTATAGCGGCACTGCGCCCGCTCTACTCCGCGCTGGATATCGTGGAAATTGCCGCAAGCCAGGGTTCCGATGTGAAGGCGGTTGCTTCCGGTTACTTCCACATCGAATCGCGCCTCGACCTGGGCTGGTTGCGAGAGGAAATCGAGAAGCTCCCGGTGGACGGCCACTGGCAGGCCATCGCTCGTGGCACGCTGCGTGAAAACCTCTATGCCCAGCAACGCCGCATTACCGCGCTTGCGCTGAAGAAGCGCAAGAAGGGTGCGGCCACGGTGACAGCCATCAACAACTGGCTGGAAGAGCGCGAGCTCCGCATCCAGCACGCGACACGCGTGCTCGCCGACATGCGCTCAGCCGGTACGCTGGACTTCGCGACGGCCTCCGTCGCACTGCAGGAAATTCGCAAGATTGCCTGATACATCAGGCAAATCGGCAGGTTTCCAGCTGCACCCGCAACTGGAGGCGGACACCGCAACTGTGTGCCGCCTCCAGCTTTGCGAACTGCTGCGCATGAACGACCGGCAATACCCGTGGGTGATACTGGTACCGCGCCGCGCTG
>JAWWBT010000032.1:0-17860 GCA_033720815.1 Gammaproteobacteria bacterium
AGCCCCTCGGGAAAGGAATTCCAGGCAAAAGAAAAGGGCTCCTTTCGGAGCCCTTTTCAAAATCTCGGTACTTCACAGCGCCGAGACGAGCGTTACACCGACTTAGGCCGGGGAAACGTTCTCGGCCTGCGGACCCTTCTGGCCCTGCGTCACCTGGAAGGAGACCTGCTGACCTTCGTGGAGGGTCTTGCGGCCTTCCATGTTGATGGCGCGGAAGTGAACAAACACGTCAGAACCGCCTTCGCGAGCGATAAAGCCGTAGCCCTTTTCATCGTTGAACCACTTGACGGTTCCGGTAACCATTTCAGACATTTACTTACTACCTTGCATATAGATTTAACAACTCGGACAGCGCCGACGGCGCATGTCCGTAACGCAGCTCGAACGATGTGGATCAGGATTGAAACGACGATCGGCGGGCTGTGTTGAACATCATCCCGATTTCAGAAGCCCTGTCCAGTGTTTTTTGCGGTTTGGAGGCATATTTCATGAAAAAATCGCGGAAAAGGGTCATAACCGTCCACTTTGCCTTGAAAATCGGGCGCTTATGCTAGAATTCGCTGCCTCCCGACCACACCCGGTCGCAACCCGTTTTTCACCAGAATACCGCCCGATGAGCAACAAGCATCTCTACCGCATCCAGTTCATGAACCAGGGCAAGATCTATGAAATCTATGCCCGCGAAGTCAGCCATGGCGGCATGTTCGGCTTCCTTGAAATTGCCGGTTTCGAGTTCGGCAAGCGCACCGAGATCGTCGTCGACCCCGCAGAAGAGAAACTGAAGGATGAATTCGCCGGTGTGAAGCGCAGCTTCATCCCGATGCACGCGGTCATCCGTATCGACGAGGTCGAGAAGCAGGGCGCGGCGAAGATTTCCGATGCCGACGGCAATGTCACTCCCTTCCCGATGTCGTACTACGGTGGCAACGGTCCCTCCGGCCCGGAACAGAAGTAGGCCGCATGGATTTTGCCTCGCTCGGTAGCGGCAGCAAGGGAAACGCCACGCTGGTCCGCCACGAAGACACCTGCCTGATGGTCGATTGCGGGTTTTCCGTCGCCCAGACCGAGCGGCGACTGGCGCGACTCGGCCTTGCGCCCGCGGACCTCACGGCCATCCTGGTTACCCACGAGCACAGTGACCACCTCGGTGGCGTGCCGAAATTTGCTGCGAAATTCGATATTCCCGTTTTCATGACGGCAGGAACTGCTGCGCATGCACAGGCGAAGGGCCTGCATAGCCCGAACCTGTTGCGGCTCGAGGAGACGCTGGTCATCGGTGACCTCGAGATCCTGCCGGTACATGTGCCGCACGATGCCCGGGAGCCGGCCCAGTACGTCTTCACCGACGGCGCGCGGCGCTTTGGCGTGCTGACCGACGTGGGCCGCCTGACTCCGCATATCGCCGACATCTACACGGGTCTTGATGCCTTCCTGCTGGAGGCCAACCACGACCACGACATGCTGTTCGGCGGGCCGTATCCACCCTCGCTCAAGCAGCGCGTCGGGGGTGGTCTCGGGCATCTCTCCAACGGCCAGTCTGCCGACCTGCTGGCGATGATCGATACCTCGAAGCTGCAGCATATCGTTGCGGCGCACCTCTCCGAGAACAACAACACGCCGGGTCACGCCCGGGCCGCCCTGGCGGGCGCATTGGGCTGCGAGGAGAGCTGGATTGCCATTGCGAGCCAGTATGGTGGTCTCGACTGGAGAAACATCCGCTGAAATTGGCCATTCAGGTGGAGGGGAGGGGCCCCAATCCGGTAAAATTCGCGCTCCTTTCGAAACGCCAACCGGGGCTTTTTCAATGCTGACTCTTCGCGGCAGCCGCGCACTTTCCGATTTCCGTATCGACAAGCTCATTTCCCAGGCCCGGGACCTCATTCCCGGTATCGAGGCGATCGACACGCGCTTCATCCACCTCGCCGACGTGAAGGACGAGCTGGCTGGTAGCGAGATGACTGTCCTGGAGCGCCTGCTGACCTACGGCGAGGCGGCAGAGGACAGTGAGCCGCAGGGTCTTTTCCTTCTCGTCATTCCGCGCTTCGGCACGATTTCCCCCTGGGCTTCGAAGGCCACCGACATCGCGCATATCTGTGGCCTGGACAAGGTGCGCCGCATCGAGCGCGGTATCGGCTTCTGGTTTGCCGGCGCGGATGAGGCGGATATCCCGGCGCTGATGCCGCTGGTTCACGACCGCATGACCGAAACCGTGGTCGGCGATATCGATAATGCCTCCGAGCTGTTCCGCACGACCGACCCGAAGGCGCTGGATTCGGTGGATATCCTCGAGGGCGGTCGCGATGCGCTGGTGAAGGCGAACGGCGAGCTGGGTCTTGCGCTGTCCGATGACGAGATTGATTACCTCGTCGAGAATTTCGAGAAGCTGGGCCGTAACCCGCACGACGTCGAGCTGATGATGTTTGCGCAGGCGAACTCCGAGCATTGCCGTCACAAGATCTTCAAGGGCGACTGGATCATTGACGGCGAGGAACAGGACAGCTCCCTGTTCGAAATGATCACCGCGACCTACGAGATGAATTCCGAAGGCGTGCTGTCGGCCTACAAGGACAACGCCTCGGTAATCGCCGGTTCGGCCGCGCAGCGTTTCTTCCCGAACCCGCAGTCGAATGTCTACGACTACGTCGATGAAGACATCGATATCCTCATGAAGGTCGAGACGCACAATCACCCGACGGCGATTTCGCCGAACGCGGGTGCGGCGACCGGTGCGGGCGGCGAGATCCGCGACGAAGGTGCAACCGGTCGCGGTTCGAAGCCGAAGGCCGGCCTGGTCGGTTTCTCGGTGTCGAACCTGAAGATCCCGAACAGCCTGCAGCCCTGGGAAGTCGATAACGGCAAGCCCGACCGCATCGTGTCCGCGCTGGACATCATGCTGGAGGGCCCGATCGGCGCTGCCGCATTCAACAACGAATTCGGTCGCCCGAACATTTACGGTTACTTCCGCACCTACGAGCTGGCCGACGGACGCGGCGAAATCCGCGGTTACCACAAGCCGATCATGATCGCGGGCGGTCTCGGCAACATCCGCGGCCAGCACGTCGAGAAGAATTCCATCGAGGAAGGCGACCGCATCGTGGTGCTCGGTGGCCCGGCGATGCTGATTGGCCTCGGTGGTGGCGCCGCCTCGTCGATGGCCTCGGGCCAGTCGGACGAAGACCTGGATTTTGCGTCCGTACAGCGCGGCAACCCGGAAATCGAGCGCCGCGCGCAGGAAGTCATCGATCGCTGCTGGGCGATGGGCGAGAACAACCCGATCGTGTCCATTCACGATGTTGGTGCGGGCGGTCTCTCGAACGCCATTCCCGAAATCATCGACGACGCCAATCGTGGTGGTGTCATCAACCTGCGCGAAATCCCGAACGACGAGCCGGGCATGTCACCGATGGAAATCTGGTGCAACGAGGCGCAGGAGCGCTACGTGATCGCGGTGAAGGCGTCGGATATCGATACCTTCGAAAAGATCTGCGCACGCGAACGCGC
This sequence comes from Gammaproteobacteria bacterium, assembly GCA_033720815.1. Classification (GTDB taxonomy): domain Bacteria; phylum Pseudomonadota; class Gammaproteobacteria; order Natronospirales; family JAJUFS01; genus JAWWBS01. The sequence continues at coordinate 3,502 of JAWWBT010000032.1, forward strand.
ACCGTACGCGGTGGTCGGTACGGCGACCGAAGAACGTCACCTGCGTGTCGAGGACCCGGTATTCAGGAACCACGCCGTCGACATGCCGATGGACGTGTTGCTTGGCAAGCCGCCAAAGATGCTGCGCGACGTGCAGCATCGCGATGCTGCGCCAATCCCCATGAAACTCGATGCGGATGCCAGGGAAGCAGCGCTGCGTTTGCTGCGCCTGCCGACGATTGCCGACAAGGGATTCCTGATCTCGATTGGTGACCGCTCCGTTACCGGCATGATCGCGCGTGACCAGTACGTGGGTCCGTGGCAGGTGCCGGTCAGCGATGTGGCGGTGACCTCTGCCGGTTTCACGACGAATGCCGGTGAGGCAATGGCGATGGGTGAGCGCACACCGGTTGCCGTGCTGAATGCGCCGGCCTCGGGTCGCCTGGCAGTCGCGGAAGCCATCACCAACATCATTGCTGCGGATATCGACGATATTCGCAAGATCCGCCTGTCCGCGAACTGGATGGCCGCTGCCGGCCACGATGGCGAAGACGCCAACCTGTTCGACACGGTGAAGGCCGTCGGCAAGGAACTGTGCTGCGCGCTGGGTATCACCATCCCGGTCGGCAAGGACTCGCTGTCGATGAAGACGAAGTGGGACGAGAGCGGCGAAGAGAAATCCGTCGTCGCACCGTTGTCACTGATCGTTTCTGCCTTCGCGCCGGTGAATGACGTGCGTCTCACGCTGACGCCGGAACTCAAGCCCGATGTCGATTCTCGCCTGCTGCTGATCGACCTCGGTCATGGCGAAAATCGTCTCGGTGGTTCCTGCCTCGCACAGGTGTACAACGCGACGGAAACCGTCACACCTGACGTTGGCAACCCGGAACACCTGAAGGCGTTCTTCAAGGCGCTTACCGAACTGAAACAGGGCGGCAGGATTCTCGCCTACCACGATCGTTCGGATGGCGGCGTGTTTGTCACGCTGGCGGAAATGGCGTTTGCCGGTCGCTGCGGTGTTGAAGCGGAAGTGCCGGGTAATGGCCTGCCGGCCCTGTTTGCTGAAGAGCTCGGTGCGGTTGTCCAGGTTGCCAGCAAGGATGTCGACGCCGTGCGCGAGGCATTTGCACAGCACGGCCTCGGTGGCATCGTTCACGACATCGGCCGCGTGGTTTCGGAACAGCGTATCGATGTGAAAGCGGATGGCGCCCAGGTTACGGGCGAATTGTCCGAATTCCTTTCCGCCTGGTCGGAAGTGTCACGTGACATGCAGGCACTGCGCGACAACCCGGAATGCGCGCAGCAGGAATTCGACACCAAGCTTGATCTCGATAATCCGGGCATGTCGTCGAAGCTGTCCTTCGACATCAACGACAACCTCGGCGCGCCCGCTATCGTTGGCACGAAGCCACGCATGGCGATCCTGCGCGAGCAGGGCGTGAATTCGCACTTCGAGATGGCGGCTGCTTTCCATCGCGCCGGTTTCGAAGCGGTTGACGTTCACATGACCGATATTCTCGAAGGTCGCGCCGACCTCGATGATTTCCGAGGCTTTGTTGCCTGTGGCGGCTTTTCCTACGGTGACGTGCTCGGCGCCGGTGAAGGCTGGGCGAAATCGATCCTTTTCAACGACCGAGCCCGCGACATGTTCGAAGCCTTCCTCGCAAAGGAAGATCGTTTCGCACTGGGTATCTGCAACGGTTGCCAGATGCTGTCGACCCTGAAGGAACTGATTCCGGGTACGGAGCATTGGCCGCGTTTCCTGCGCAACCGTTCCGAACAGTTCGAAGGTCGCACGGCGCTGGTCGAAATCCTCGAATCGAAATCGGTGTTCTTCCAGGGCATGGAGGGTTCGGTGATGCCGATCGCCGTTGCGCACGGTGAAGGGCGCGCCAGTTTCGCCAACACAGCCGACAAGGACGCAGTGATTGCGAATAACCAGGTCGCGATGCGATACGTCGACAACCATTACGCCGCAACGGAAATGTACCCGGCCAACCCGAATGGTTCGCCGGACGGTATTACCGGCCTGACGAACGCCGATGGTCGCGTGACCATTGCAATGCCACACCCGGAACGCGTCTTCCGCACGAATTCACTGAGCTGGCATCCGGAAGAATGGGGAGAGGATAGTCCGTGGATGCGCATGTTCTACAACGCGCGCAAGTGGATCGGTTGAGCCACGTACTGAAATACGAATAAAGGGTAAGGGGAAGAACATGACGACAAGATTTCGTGATGTGGAACTGCACGCGCCGACAGGCAGCGAGCTGAGCTGCAAGGGATGGGTGCAGGAAGCCGCACTGCGCATGCTGCACAACAACCTTGACCCGGCGGTTGCGGAAAAGCCGAAAGAGCTGGTCGTGTACGGCGGCATTGGTCGTGCCGCGCGCGACTGGGAATCCTTCGACGCCATCGTCGAGACGCTGAAGCGACTGGAAAACGACGAGACGATGCTGGTGCAGTCCGGCAAGCCGGTCGGCGTGTTCAAGACCTTCGAGACCGCGCCGCGCGTACTGATTGCGAATTCCAACCTGGTCGGTGAATGGGCCAACTGGGATCACTTCTTCGAGCTCGATAAGAAGGGCCTGATGATGTACGGCCAGATGACGGCAGGCAGCTGGATCTACATCGGCTCGCAGGGCATCGTGCAGGGCACCTTTGAGACCTTCGCCGAAGCCGTGCGCCAGCATTACGACGGCGATGCCTCGGGCAAGTGGCTGCTGACCGGTGGCCTGGGTGGCATGGGTGGCGCGCAGCCGCTGGCCGCCGTATTTGCCGGCCTGTGCTGCCTCGCTGTCGAAGTGGACGAAACCCGCATCGACAAGCGCCTGGAGACCGGTTATCTCGACAGGAAGGCAACGTCGCTGGACGAGGCCTGGAAGATGCTCGACGAGGCCTTCGAGAAGGGCGAAGCCATTTCCATTGGCCTGCTCGGCAATGCTGCGGAAATCTTCGAGGAAATCAGCAAGTCTGATCGCCTGCCGGACCTCGTTACCGACCAGACGTCCGCGCACGATCCGCTGAACGGGTACATCCCGGTGGGTTATTCGTTGGGCCAGGCTGCCGAGCTTCGTGAAAGCGATCCGAAAAAATACGTGAAGCTCTCGAAGGACTCGATGGCACGGCAGGTGCGCGCCATGCTCGCGCTGCAGGCCGCCGGAAAGCCGACCTTTGACTACGGCAACAACATTCGCGCCATGGCGCAGGATGCCGGTGTCGACAACGCCTTCGACTTCAAGGGCTTCGTGCCGCTCTATATCCGCCCGCTGTTCTGCGAAGGCGTCGGCCCGTTCCGCTGGTGTGCGCTGTCCGGTGACCCGGAAGACATCTACAAGACCGACGCGAAGGCGCGCGAACTGTTCCCGGACAACAAGAAGCTGCATACCTGGCTGGACAAGGCACGCGAGCGCATCCAGTTCCAGGGCCTGCCGTCGCGCATCTGCTGGCTGGGTTACAAGGAACGCCACCTGCTTGGCCTGGCGTTCAATGAAATGGTGAAGAACGGCGAGCTGAAGGCGCCGGTGGTGATCGGTCGCGACCATCTCGACTCCGGTTCCGTTGCCTCGCCGAACCGCGAAACGGAAGGCATGAAGGACGGCTCCGATGCCGTGGCCGACTGGCCGATCCTGAACGCCATGTTGAATACCGCGGGTGGCGCCAGCTGGGTCAGCTTCCATCACGGTGGTGGCGTCGGTATGGGCTACTCGCTGCATTCGGGTGTTGTCATCGTTGCGGACGGTTCCGAGCGTGCCGAGCAGCAGCTCGCCCGCGTGCTGGTCAATGACCCGGGTACCGGCGTGATGCGTCATGCCGATGCGGGTTACGAGCACGCGATCGAAATTGCGAAAGAGCGCGGTCTCGACATGCCGATGCTCAACCCGAAGGGCTGATTTGAAAATCCGCCTTTCGGGGCGGATCATGAAACCTGGTGAAGAGGCTGGAGGTCATCCATGGCCGGTGGCTGGGCAAAAGACGATGCGGTAACGGAACAGATCGACGCGACGGTCAACGACGCGCTGGATCGCGTGCGCCGAAATATTCCGCAGGGCGAAAGCCTCACCCATTGCGAGGAATGCGACGCAGAAATTCCCGAGGCTCGCCGCAAGGCCGTGCCGGGTGTGCGGCTGTGCGTGAATTGCCAGGCCGAACTGGATGAGGAAGAGAAGGGCGGCAGCCTGATCAATCGCCGCGGCAGCAAGGACAGCCAGCTTCGCTGACAGGCCATTTATTCCGCGCAAGAAAAAACCCTCCCGACGGGGAGGGTTTTTTCGTTCAATTGCCTATCGATTACTGGAAATCGACAGTGGTCGTTTCGTCGACAGTCACGCTGATGTTCTGCGTCTGGTCAAATGCCAGGCTGTCATCAGTGTCCGGCTCGTCCATGCCGGCGTCGCAGGTGTAGGTGATGGTGTAGTCACCTTCCTCGACGAAACCGATTTCATAGTCGAAGTTACCCGTATCGTTGTTCATCTCCGGGATGGCGGAGGTGATCGGGTCCGGTTCGTTGCCGTCGACGTCATCCGGGGTTACGTCGCTACCTTCAAACAGGTAGACAGCCGGATCACAGCCTTCCGGGACAAGGCCCGAAGTCACGGTACCGGCAACGGTACCCACTTCAACGTTGTTCACCAGGCGCAGCGTGGGGCGAAGGATGTAGTCGATCGCCGACTGGCCAGGCTGGTGCAACGACTTGCGCACATCGAAGTCGATCGTGAAGTCGGCGCTACCGCCGGCCGGAACCACGAAGGAACGATTCAGCTTCAGGCCGGTCTGGGCGCCGGATGGAATGAACAGCGAGTGCTGCGAGCCGTCTTCCAGCTCCACATAGGAGTCCATCATGGACATCTGTGCATTCACGCCAAGACGCATCCACTGGTAGTTACCGGCTTCGACCTCGACATCTTCCAGCAGGGTTTCCGCGGCATTACCGGAAAGGTCCAGCAGGTTGATGGTCATCGGGCTGTCGAGCTCGAAATCACGCTGGCCGCTCGGGCCCTGCACGGAAACACCGGTGACTTCGACATAGACCGCAGTGGCATTATCGACCGGACCATCCGTCAGCTGCACCGAGAGCGAGCCGGAGTCGTCGTCGCTACCGCAGGCAGCAAGGCCCATTGTCATGGTCATGCCGAGTGCGGCAAGAATGGAACGTCGAAGAGTCTTGTTATACGTCTGCATGAGTGCCTCCTGCATCATTGATTCATCTTCCATGGTACGCACGTCACACGCTCACGCAGTGAAATACCTCACGATTCAGAAATTCTTTCTATATCAGGCACTTATTGTCAAATCAGGCCGGGAAGTTGCCGGCGTTGATCTGGGCCGAAAGCGCCTCGATATCCACGTCAAGGCGGCGATCCTGTTCGTGCGGTGCAACGAATTCGCGCAGTCGCGCGTGCTGCGCCTGCAGGGGCTTCGTCGTGCCCAGCGGTGCCAGCTGGTCAATGGCCACGCCGGCTGCCATCAGTTCGATGGCAAGGATGCGCGAGAGATTGTCGGCCACCTGGTTCAGCTTGATGCCCGCCCACGGTGCCATCGAGACATGGTCTTCCTGGCCTGCAGAAGTCGGAATCGAATCCACCGACGCCGGATGTGCCAGTGTCTTGTTCTCGGATGCCAGGGCGGCCGCGGTGACATGCGCGATCATGTAGCCCGATTCGAGACCCGGCGTGGCCACGAGGAACATTTCCAGCTTCGGGTTCACCTTTCGTACCAGCAGGTCGGTGCGGCGTTCCGAGATGCTGCCGAGTTCCGTCAGCGCAATGGCCATGAAATCGGACAGGAAGGCGAGGGGCTCGGCGTGGAAATTGCCGCCGGAAATCACTTCACCATCGAAGATCAGCGGATTGTCCGACACGCTGTTCAGTTCGAGTTCGAGTTTCGAGGCAGCATGGTCGAGCGTATCCCAGGCTGCACCGAATACCTGTGGCATGCAGCGCAGCGCATACGGGTCCTGCACCCGGTCGCACCCGGCGTGTGAATCATTGATTTCGCTGGTCGTCAGCAGGGCACGGAAGGCTTCCGCCGCCTTGATCTGGCCCGGCATGCGGCGCACTTCATGAATGCGCGCATCGAACGGACTGAAGCTGCCGGCCAGGCCTTCGACAGTCATTGCGCCGGCCACGATGGCGGTGCGCAACAGGTGGCGACCACGGAACAGTCCTTCAATGGCCAGTGTTGCCGAAAGCTGCGTGCCATTAAGCAGCGCAAGGCCTTCCTTTGCGGCCAGTTCGACCGGTTCGTGACCGGCAGCCTTCACGACCTCTGCCCCTTCAAGGCGCTTGTCGCCCTGCATGGCTTCGCCTTCGCCAATCAACGCCAGCGCAAGGTGTGCCAGCGGTGCGAGGTCGCCCGACGCACCAACTGAACCCTTTTCCGGAATGACCGGCAGGATGTCGTTGTTCAGCATGTCCAGCAGTACATCGACCACTTCAGGACGAATGCCGGAATGACCCACTGCAAGGGAATTCGCTTTCAGCAGCATCAGGCGACGCGTCATGTGTGCAGCCAGCGGCTTGCCGACGCCGCAGGCATGCGAGCGCACCAGGTTGTACTGCAGGGCGACCACGTTGTCGGCAGAAATCTTCTGGCGGGCAAACGCACCGAAGCCGGTATTGATGCCGTAGCAGACGCGACCTTCATCAATCGCCTTGCGCACGAAGGCCTGGTTTGCCTGCATGCGCTTGCGCGCGTCACCATCCAGGGTGACCTTCCCCGGTTCGCGTTCCCACTGTGCAAGCGTGTCGAGGGTAAGTGACTGGCCGTCGAGCGTGAGTTGCGTCATTGCTGGACTCCATGGAAAAAGGTGTGCGTTGGCCGCAGGCCACCGAGCTGGTATGTCAGGTATTCCGGGCCTTCAAGGTCCCAGAGCGTGAAGTCGGCGCGTGCACCGACATCAAGATGGCCGATGTCATCGTGGCCGAGCGCGCGAGCCGCATTGATGGTGACACCACGCAGTGCTTCATCCGGTGTGAGGCCGAAGAAGATGCAGCCCATGTGCATCGCGGTAAGAATGCTGGCCAGCGGCGACGAGCCGGGATTCAGGTCGGTGGCAATGGCCATCGGCACGCGCTTTTCGCGGAACGAGGCCACCGGCGGTTTCTTCGTTTCCTTGAGGAAATAGAAGGCGCCTGGCAGCAGGACGGCAACGGTCTTCGCCTTTGCCATCGCGAAGATATCCTGTTCGTCCGTGTATTCCAGGTGGTCGCAGGACAGCGCGCCGAGTTCGGCTGCCGCGCGTGTCGCACCAAGGTTCGAGAGCTGGTCGGTGTGCGCGCGCAGCTTCAGGCCCAATGATTTCGCCGTTTCGAGGATGCGCTGTGTTTCCTGCTTCGTGAAGGCGATGCGTTCGGCAAAAACGTCCACGGCTTCCGCAATGCCCTGTTCGGCGACCGCGGGCAGCATGACTTCGCAGACTTCATTCACGTAATCGGCCTGGTCACGATCCTTCGGGATCGCGTGTGCGCCGAGAAAGGTCGGGGTGATGTTCATCGGCACCCGGTTTGCGAGCTCACCGATCGCTTCCAGCATCTTGAGCTCGTCATCCAGGGTCAGGCCGTAACCCGACTTGATCTCCATGCTGGTGACGCCTTCCGCAGCGAGCGCAAGCACGCGTGGCAGGCTCTGCTCGACCAGCTCATCGACGCTGGCCTGGCGCACGGCCTCGACCGTTGCGATGATGCCGCCGCCAGCCTTCGCGATTTCTTCGTAGCTGGCACCTTCAAGTTTCTTCGCGTGCTCGTTCATGCGGTTCCCCGCAAAGACGGCATGCGTGTGACAGTCGACGAAGCCGGGCAGCAGCAGGCGGCCCTGGGCATCTATCGCATCGACTGCCTTCGCGTTTTCCGGCGGGTTGATGGCGGCAACGCGCCCGTCCTTCAGGGCCAGTCCGCGCGCCGACTTCGGCAGCCGGCCGGACGGATCGTGGATCCGCGCATTATCGATAATGAGGTCGTACAGCACTCGTTTCCCCTCGGCCCATGTAATCTGTTGACCCCTCTCGCGGGGGCTTGCTCGCTACGGGACGGCAATCCGGTTAAGCTGCCGCCCGCAATCTGGCAGGATATCGCACATGAACAGGATCTTGCGTTTCCGGCACCTGCTCACGCGGGACGGGATATTACACGCCCGTCAGCTCGAATTGGACCGCGACGGGCGCGTGAGCGCCATCAATCCGGCCAGTGACGGGCCGTATGACGGGTGGCTGGCCATGCCGGGCATCCCGAATGCTCATAGCCATGTGTTCCAGCGGGCGCTGGCGGGTTATGGCGAGGCCCGTGGCGAGGGCGAGGATTCCTTCTGGTCCTGGCGCGAGGCGATGTATCGCCTGGCCGCCAGCGTGACCCCGGAAGACCTGCTGGTGATCGCAAGGCAGGGATTCATCGAGATGCTGCGTACCGGTTTCACCAGTGTTGCGGAATTCCATTACCTGCATCACCTGCCCGATGGTTCGCGAACCACCGCGATGGCAGACGCCGTGGTGCAGGCTGCCACGGATGTCGGCATCCGCATGCGCCTGCTGCCGGTGGCCTATTTCCATGGCGGTTTCAACCAGCCACCCCAGCCGGGCCAGCGGCGCTTCGTGCATGACGATAGTGAAGCATTCCTCGAATTGCTGGCGCGTCTGCAGCTGCACCAGCCTGGCATCGCGCCGCACTCGCTGCGTGCCGTGGCACCGGATGAACTGCAATCGCTGGTGGATGGGGCAACACGGGTGCTCGGCAACGATTACCCGATCCACATTCACATTGCCGAACAGCAGAAGGAAGTCGCCGACTGCCAGGGCGCCTTCGGTCGGCGCCCGGTTGAACTGCTGAATGAGAAGATCGAGGTCGATTCCCGCTGGAATCTCGTGCATGCCACGCACGTGACCGAGATCGAATGGCGTGGCCTGCTGGAACGCGAGGCAAATGTCGTGCTTTGCCCGATCACCGAAGCCTACCTGGGTGATGGCATTTTCCCGGCAGCAAATTACATGGCGGCCGGCGGCCAATTGGCCATCGGTTCGGACAGCAATTGCCGTATCGATGCCTTCGAGGAAATGCGCTGGCTTGAATACGGCCAGCGCCTGCGTGACCAGCGCCGTGCACGACTTGCCGACGGTACCGGGCTTTCACCCGTCTTGAACGGAGCCCTGTCTGCCGGTGCTACCGCGCTGCAGATGCCGATTGGGGATATCCAGGTTGGCCATTACGCCGACCTGGTGGTGTTCGAAGAATCGTCGCCGGCATTGCTGGGGCATGGCATTGATAGTGCAGTTGACGCATTGCTGGTGAATGGCAGTCCTGCTGATCCGTCCGCGATCTACGTGGGCGGTGAGCGTCGCGTGGAAGGTGGCGAGCACGGGCTGGCCTCGCAGGTTGCAACAGAATTCAATGCCGTGGTTCGTCGCCTGCTTGGCTGACCACGTCACTTCGGGAGATTGATACGTCATGAAAGCCTTCGAGATTCGCAAGCCGACCGTCGATGCCATACCACTGGTTGCATCGATGCCGCATGTCGGCACCTATGTGCCGGATGACATTCTTGCTCGCATGGCAGACGACCGCATGCGTGCCTTGCCGATGACCGACTGGCACCTCCAGCATCTCTACGATTTCCTGCCGGAATATGGTGTTGCCAGCATTCATGCGACCTGGTCACGTTTCGTTGCCGACCTGAATCGACCGCCACAACCGAAGGCGCTTTATCCGGGGAGGTTCGAGACCGGTATTGTTGCCACGGAAACCTTCTGGGGCGATGTGGTTTGGGACGAGCCGCCGAATAACGAAGAAATCGCCGAGTGGCGCGAAATGGTTCACGCGCCATACCACGCGGCACTGCAATCCCTGCTGGACGAAACCATCGCGCGCTTTGGTCATGCGGTTCTCCTTGACCTGCACAGCGTTGCTTCGCGCGCGAGCAAGCTGCATGGCGAACTGGAAAACGACATCTATCTCGGCAACCGCGATGAAACCACCTGTGACGAGTGGCTTACCGACACGGTGCAGCAGGCAATGGAAGAGGGCGGACTGAAGGTGGTTCGCAATCACCCGTACAAGGGTGGCTATATCACCTCGAACTACGGCAGCCAGGAAAAGGTCGAGGCCTTGCAGATCGAGATGTGCCAGCGGGTCTACATGGACGAAGACGACCCGGCGACTGCGGTCGGTAGCGAGCGTTTCATGCAGGCAAGATCCCTGCTGGAGGAAATACTGGCGAAGGTGATTGCCACGGTTCGCGCACGCATGTGAAATCGCTGTGCACGCCCACGAAAAAGCCCGCCGTCTGGCGGGCTTTTTCGTGGCGGAAGCCGGGCCTCAGAAGTGGTAGCTGATGCCGAGCGAAATCACCGGGTAAGTATCGAACTCTTCCATGTCGGAGCGAAGCTGCGCTTCTTCCTCGTCGATGTTCGCCTGGAGCTGCGGTCCGGCGACCGGGTCATTGAGCAGCGGGCTATCGACCACGATGTTCACGGTGGGCGACTCCTGCAGCACCACGCCGACATCAAAGCTGAAGCCGAAACCTTCACCTGACGGCGACTTGCCCCAGCCAAGGCCGATGTAGCTGTATCGATCATCCCAGCCGGCACTCGCGGTCACGCTGCCGATGTCAGCCGGCGAATAGGTAGTGGAGCCGATGGTGTAACTGGTGTTCGAGGTGCCGACGCCCGTGAAAAGGGTGTCCTGCTGCACGAAACCGCCGGTGATGCGGAAGGTGCCGGCAAACGGATGGACATCCAGCAGCAGGTGGCGGCTCTTGAGATCGGCATCAAAGTTGTAGTTGATCTCGTCTTCCGTCGTGTCGTAATCGGTGTCGTAACCGTTCACGCCGGCCCGGATTGCCAGGAAATCGGTAAAGCCCAGCGTGGCCTCGTAAGTCAGGCCCAGCGTTCCCGCGCGGGCACCGATGCCGAACCCGGCATGGGCCGTGGCAGAAGCTGCGGTAGCGAGCAGCGCAATAGTGGAGATCAGCGTTGCCTTGGATATCTTTTCCATGTCCAGTCCCCTTGATCAAAGTGGTTCAGGTGCTATTCCAGTATAAGCCCAAGAGACGGAAGATGCCCGTTTAGAAACCGGCGGGCGCCTGTGGCAAACTGGCGGTCTCCAGATACACCGGAAACGCACACTAATTCCTGCAGGAAGCCCCATGGCCGTCAAGAAATTCGATCTCGTACTGGAATCCTCGTCGATGATCACGCCGCGAGTGCGTGAACTGGCCTTCGTGCGGGGTGATGGCGAGCCGCTGGATTTCGAGCCGGGCCAGTTCGTGTCGTTGATGATCCAGACGCCGGAAAAGCTGTTGCGCCGGAGCTATTCCATCGCAACGATCCCGGGCACGGGCGACGACCATTGCCGCCTGGCCGTAGCGCATGTCGAGGGCGGGCGTGCGACGAAGGTGCTGTTCGAACTGGAACAGGGGGAAAGCCTTCCTGCGATCGGTCCTGCCGGTCGATTCGTGTTGCGCGATGACGGGCATTGCCGTTATGTGCTGATGGCAACCGGCACGGGCGTCACACCGTATCGCTCTTTCCTGCCTGAATTGCGTGAGCGCCTCACGGACCCGAAGGTCGAGGTCGATCTCTTGCTTGGCGTGCGTAATCCGGAAGAGCTCCTTTACGGCGAGGATTTCCGCCAGATGGACGAGGAATTCGACAACTTCCGCTTCCATGCCAGCTACAGCCGTGAGCTGCCGGACGCGCCGGGTCCGCGTGACCACAAGGGCTACGTGCAGGAACAGCTTCCCGAGCTGGGTCTCGACCCCTCGCACGATGTGGTCTACCTCTGCGGCAATCCCGGCATGATCGATGCCGCGGCGAAATTCTGCGAGGAGAAGGAGTTTCCGATCGCGAACGTGCGCCGCGAGAAGTACGTCTCTTCCAATTGAGTCCTTTCAGTTCAGCGGTTCGAAAAGCCGCTCGCCGCGGAAGTCCCAGTCGCGCGGGTTCCAGGAATCCGCGCTGTCCAGTGACCACACCACGCCGGTGGCGCGGCCGATCAGCAACTCGCGCGGCACGGGGCCGTAGCTGCGCGAGTCCTTCGAGTTGTTGCGGTTGTCACCCATCATGAAATAGTGGTCCGCCGGAACGGTGACCGGCGCGAAACTGCGCGGTACGTTCACGTTGGGCACCTGCAGGATGGGATGTTCGATCTCCGGCAGTCGTTCGATGTAGCGGTCCGCATCCAGTGAGAAATCCTGCGTGCGGATCGCTGCGGCGAATTCGCCATCGGCGGTGTACTGCGAGACCTCGCCGTTGATGATCACGCGATCATCACGAACCTCGATCACGTCGCCCGGCAGGCCAATAACGCGCTTGATCAGCTGTTCGTCGGAGTAGGGGGAGGCGAAGACGGCAAGATCGCCGCGCTGCGGGTCGGCATTGCGGTCCACCACGATCGAGGAAAAGGGAATCTTCACGTCATAGGCGAGACGGCTGACGAAGACGCGATCGCCGATGAGGATGGTCGGCTGCATCGAGCCGGTCGGCACCACGTACCAGTCGGCGACCGCGGAGCGGAAGCCGATGAACATCACCGCGAACAACAGCACCAGCCGCCACTCCTTCCAGAGTTTCCGGCCGATGCTGATGTCGCGGTGTTCGTTCATTGCTTCATCCGGTAGCGAGCTTCTTGTACTTGATGCGATGCGGCTGGTCCGCTTCCGCGCCAAGGCGACGCTTGCGGTCCGCTTCGTAATCCTGATAGTTGCCTTCGTACCATACCACCTGCGAATCGCCCTCGAACGCAAGGATATGCGTCGCGGTACGGTCGAGGAACCAGCGGTCATGGGTAATGACCACGGCACAACCGGCGAAGGTCAGCAGGGCTTCTTCCAGCGCACGCAGGGTTTCAACGTCGAGGTCGTTGGTCGGTTCGTCGAGCAGCAACAGGTTGCCGCCGGAACGCAGCAGCTTGGCAAGGTGCACTCGGTTGCGTTCACCACCCGACAGGTCGCCGATGCGCTTCTGCTGGTCCTGGCCCTTGAAGTTGAAGCGGCCGACGTAGGCGCGCGACGGCGTCTCGTAACTACCGACCTGGATGATGTCCTGGCCTTCGGAGATTTCTTCCCAGACCGTTTTCTTGTCATCCAGTGCGTCACGCGACTGGTCGACGTAGGCCAGCTCGACGGTCTCGCCGATGCGCAGCTCGCCTTCGTCCGGCTTTTCTTCGCCGGTGATCATCTTGAACAGCGTGGTCTTGCCGGCGCCGTTCGGGCCGATCACGCCGACGATGCCGCCCGGCGGCAGGAAGAAGTTCAGGTCTTCGTACAGCAGGCGATCACCGAAGGATTTCTTCACGTGGTTCGCTTCGACGACCAGGTCGCCAAGGCGCGGGCCTGGCGGAATGTAGAGTTCCTGCGTTTCGTTGCGCTTCTGGAAATCCTTCGACGCGAGTTCTTCGTAGCGCTGGATACGGGCCTTGGATTTCGCCTGGCGACCCTTCGGGTTCTGGCGTACCCATTCCAGCTCTTCCTTCATCGCCTTGCGATGCGCGGTCTCTGCCTTCTCTTCCTGCTCGAGGCGCTTTTCCTTCTGTTCGAGCCACTGCGAGTAATTGCCTTCGTACGGAATGCCGTGACCGCGGTCTAGCTCGAGGATCCAGCCGGCGACGTTATCGAGGAAGTAGCGATCATGGGTCACCGCGACGACGGTTCCGGTGTATTCCTCGAGGAAGCGCTCCAGCCACGCAACGGATTCGGCGTCGAGGTGGTTGGTCGGCTCGTCGAGCAGCAGCATGTCGGGCTTCGACAGCAGCAGGCGGCACAGCGCCACGCGGCGACGTTCACCACCGGAAAGCTTCGACACATCGGCATCCCATGGCGGCAGGCGCAGCGCTTCGGCGGCGACTTCCAGCTGGTGCTCGATGTTGTGGCCACCTTCGGCCTGCAGCTTGTTCTCGAGGTCGGCCTGCTTCTTCGCCAGCTTGTCGAAATCCGCATCCGGTTCCGCGTAGGCCGCGTACACCGCTTCCAGTTCCTGCTGCACCTTCAGCATTTCGCCGAGGCCTTCCTCGACATTGCCGCGCACGTCCTTAGATTCATCCAGCTGCGGCTCCTGTGGCAGGTAGCCGATGTTGATGCCCGGCTGCGGGCGCGCCTCGCCTTCAATCTCGGTATCGATGCCGGCCATGATGCGCAGCAGCGTCGACTTGCCGGCGCCGTTGAGGCCGAGCACGCCGATCTTCGCACCGGGGAAGAAGGAAAGGGAAATGTCGCGCAGGATGTGCTTTTTCGGCGGCACGACCTTGCCGACACGGTTCATCGTATAGACGTATTGCGCCATGAATGGGCTCCGTCAGGAAAAGGGTGGAAATTCGAGACCGCAGATTATCGGGCCTTAGGCCCGATAATCCAAGTTTCACGCGGGTTTGACGCTCAGACGATCGGCGGTTCGCTGGTG
>JAWWBT010000033.1:0-17697 GCA_033720815.1 Gammaproteobacteria bacterium
CCCTCTCAAGCAACGGCAGCACTGCGTCGTTTACCGTGCAGCCGGACAGTGGATTCGTGGACCTGCCATGAACATGAATACGCGCCAGCGCGGTTTCAGTTTCGTCGAGCTGGTCATCAGCATCGTGCTGCTGTCATTGGCAGTGACCGGCGTATTGCTTGCATACACGAACACGGTCGTTGGCTCGGCAGATCCACTGATCCGGCAGCAAGCGGTAGCAGTGGCTGAATCCTACCTGGAAGAGATCCTTTCGAAGCCCTTCGATGATCCGGATGGAGCGGACGGAGAAGCTTCGAGGGCCAGCTACGATGATGTGGATGATTACGCAGGCCTCTCGCAACAACCGCAATTACCTGACGGTACGACACTGGGACTGGCAGCTTACACGGTATCCGTGAACCTCAGCGCCACGTCGCTCAACGGTGTGCCGACGACCGCAAGCTGGCGCGTGGATGTAACGGTCACTCATTCCGGCGGGGAGTCGATAACACTCACCGGCTATCGCACGGATTACGGTCCATGATGCGCGCGCTGCAAAAGGGATTCACGCTCGCCGAGCTGGTACTGGTTATCGTGATCATTGGTATCCTGGGAACCGTGATCGCCCCCATCATCATCGGCCCCATCGAATCCTACCTGGACACGTCTCGACGCGCCGACCTCGTCTATACGGCGGACACGGCATTACGACGCATGGCGCGCGACGTGCATCGTGCCCTGCCCTATAGCCTTAGATTGAATGCCGGTGAGACGGCCTTCGAGATGATCCATGTTCGCGATGTCGCGCGATACCGCGAGAATGGCGGAGGGGCGAACAGGCGCCTGCAGTTCAATGGCAACGACTCGGAATTCAATGTCGTCGGCCGTTTCGAGAATATTTCAGCTCGCCCCTATTCCGGGGCAGCGAACGAAGACCTTGTCGTATTCAACCTGGGTGCGACCGGGTTCAATGCATATGACGGCGACAGCGTGATTCATACCGGGGATTTCACGATCACGACCGAGAACTACTCCGTTGGCGGTACGAACTACAGCGAAGACAAGGTAACCACGACAGGGGCGTTCCCCTTCACTACCTCGTCGCCTTCGCACCGTGCCTTCATTACAGACGGCGCGGTCAGCTACGGTTGTACGAATGGAAGGCTCTATCGATATCCTGCTTCCGGTGTAACCGCTTTCGGCACGACCATGCCCTCCATGGGAACAATTGCCACCGGCGCGGTCCTGGCTGACAACATCACTGCCTGCAGTTTTTCCTACGACCCGGGGTCGGCCAACCGACCGGCGTTGCTGATGATGTCGCTGACCGTTAGCGCGGGCGGGGAATCCGTAAACCTGCAACACCAGGTACATGTACCCAATGCGACATGAAATGACGTCAACTCGGCAAGGAGGCGCTGCGCTGCTGGCGGTGGTATTCCTGATCGCCGTCCTGGGCAGTGTTGCGGCTTACATGGTGGTGACGTCGAGCCGTTCGCAGCTGCAGCCCGTGCAGGCAAAACTTGCGGCGGACGCATACCAGGCAGCACGTGCCGGTATCGAGTGGGGAAGCTACCAGGCAATCGTCAACGGCAATGCCGACCCGAATGCATGCAATAGCGGGGCTTTTTCACCGGCTGGCCTGACTGAATTCACCGTGACGGTCTCGTGCACATCAACTGTTCACTATGATGGGCCTGTCGATGTACGGGTCTTTGTCATCAATGCAACCGCAACTGCTGGAACACCTGGTGGCCTCGGTTTTGCCACGCGCCAGATGCGTGCGGTTGTCAGCCCGAGTGCGCCCTTATGAAGTTCTCGTACCAGCAACTGGCTTTGCTCGCGATGCTTGCCCTGGGCGGCTTGGCAGCGCCGGGGAATGCCCTGGGCGGACCGGAACCGAAGGTGCATGCGACATCGACGACGGTGAGCTGTACGCCTGATCCAGCGGCGCTGGATACGAGCACGACATGTACGGCGACGGTGACGGACCTTGGCGGCCAGGGGCCGCTGACCCCACCGTCCGGTACGGTCAGTTTCACAAGCAGTGGGACCGGGAGTTTCAGCGCGGGGAGTTGCGTTCTCACGACAACCAGCGCCACATCCAGCAGCTGTTCGGTTACCTACACACCGACAGTATTTGGCAGTGGTACGCACACGATCACCGCCAGTTATGGCGGCGGCACCGACCCCAAACCCTCTACGGGTATCGTATTCACCTCGAGTTCGGGAAATTACGCGCTGACCCTGGCGTACCCGGCACCGGTGCTGACGAGCATCACTCCGTCCAGCGGACTGCGCGGGGATGTAACCAGCGTCACCGTAAGCGGCAGTGGCTTCGTAAGTGGCGGCACAAGCCTGGACTTCGGCGCCAACATCACGCAATCGAACTTCACGGTGGTGAGCAGCACGCAGATCACCGTTGACCTGGCCATCGACCTGGCCGCAAGCACCGGTGCGCGCGATGTCACGGTAAGCAACCCGACACCCGGTGGTGGCAGCGATACCCTGGTCGGCGGCTTCACGGTGCTGAACCCGCTTCCACAGCTGGCCAGCCTTTCCCCGGCGTCAGTGGAGTCGGGCAGTGGCGCTGTCAGCGTGACGATCAACGGCAACGGCTTCCTGCCGGAGTCGATCGCCTATTTTGCGGGCAGCACCCGGTCGACGACCTTCATCAACAGTTCCCAGCTGATAATGGACCTGTCCGCCGCGGACACCGCCACGGTCGGTAATTACAGCGTCACTGTCGTAAATCCCGGACCCGGCGGCGGAACATCGAACGCCCTGGTATTTTCGGTGGTCGTCTCGGGCGGCTCCTTCGATGCAGTGCACCCGGGGGAAGCCATCGGTGGCCCGTTGCACATGCGTCTCGCCGGAGTCGGCTTCGACGTGGACCTGCTGGCAACGGATGTCAGCCGCAGCAGTATCGATACGTCGTTCACCGGTACGGTAAAGGTCGAGCTGCTCAATGCTGCAGATGATTCGGCGACCGTCGATGCCAACGGTTGCCGCTCAAGCTGGACCACAGTGGCGACACTCCCGGATGCGACATTTACTGCAGGAGACAACGGCAGGATAACGGTCTCTCTCTCCTACGCGTCGGCACTGCGTGTTGGCCGCATTCGCATGACCTATCCCGCCAGCGGAACGCCGGAACGCCAGGGTTGTTCCAGCGATGCCTTCAGCATCCGCCCGACGGGTCTTGTCCTCGCCAGCAGCCTGAACAACGGGAGCCCCTCGGGCAGTCCCGTCGCGCGCGCAGGCGACACATTCTCGATGACAGCAACCGCGGTGAGCGGGTACGACGGCACGCCACAACTGGATGCGGGCCTGATCGAAGCGCACGCAGGCGCAATTGCTGCAGGCACGCTCTCCGGTAGCTTCGGCGCTGCCGATCCGTCATCAGGTAGTGCGAGCGGCTCTTTCACCTATGACGAGGTAGGCGCATTCCGCTACCAGCAGCAAGGACTCTTCGATTCATCATTTACCGCGGTCGACCAACCCGACGGATGTACCAGCGGATTTTCCAATACGCTGGTTGGGGGACTCTATGGCTGCAGTGTCGGCAATGCATCGTTGACCCAGTGGGTGGGGCGTTTTCGTCCGCATCATTTTGATGTCAGCGTGATCGACGCCTGCAGCGACGCTGGCGGATTCAGTTATTCCGGGCAGCCTTTCGATACGCTCACCATCACGGCGCGGAATGCTTCAGGTGGGACAACGCAGAACTACGACTACAAGAGCGGCGACCTTGTCGACGACAATAACTATTCGAACGACGTAACCCTGAGTTTCAACGGGTCTTCGAGCGAGTTCTCGCCGAGTGCTGTTTCCTTCATGGATTTCAGCCAGGGCGTTTTCGCCGGCACCAACGCGATTTCCTATCGCTTTGCCGATCCCGAAACGGCCTACACGCTGGTCGCACCGCGCGCGACCGATCCGGATGGTACATCGTCGTCGGGTCATCTCGAGGAGTCGACGGAAGTTCGCAGCGGCAGGCTGGCTGTCAGCGGTGGCACGGCCATCACGACAAACGATGCGCAGGTGCCCGTGCTCGTACAGACGTGGCAGGACGATGGTTCGGGCATCTTCGCCTGGCTGACGCATGACGACGATACAAGCTGCACTTCGCTTGCCGGCAGCGATCTTTCGCTGGAAAACTTCACCGGCGACCTGGCCAGCGGCGAAACCTCGATCACGAATTTCACGTTCACTGCACCCAGTGGAAGCGCCACCCTGGCCGCCCCCGGCAGCGGCAACGCTGGATCAGTCGATTTACGCTACGACCTGTCTGCGCGGACCTGGTTACGCTTCGATGCAGACAGCGACGGAACGTTGGACGATGCGACCGGGACGGTAAGGTTCTTTGAAATCTTCGCCACCGAGGACGGGTTCATCTATCGCCGCGAGGTCATCGACTGACGCTGCTTCACACTCGCCAGTGTCCGGAATGCTGTCAGTTGCCGGACGATTTCCCGCTCATCCTCTCCCGAACGTTGCGATCATCCAGTGCTGCTTCCGCTGCTGCGAGCAATACATTCGGCGCAAGACGGAAACGGTAATCCGGATTCACGTAGGCAAAACGAATCAGTCCGTGGGTATCAATAATAAACACGGCCGGAACGGGCAAGGCGTGGTGATCGCGTCCCGATGCAGCTTCCAGGTCGATGTTGTAGTCGCGATATTTCTTCACCGTCGCATCGTCGACCCGAAAGGCAATACCAAAGGACTTCGCAGCGACCAGGTCGTTGTCGGAGAGGATGGTGTAATCGAACGGCTCTTCGAGACCTTCCAGGCCACGGCTCAATGTCGCGGGGCTATCGGCACTGAGGTAAAGCTGGTCGAACCCCATTGCGTCGATCTCTTCTTCAATCGTGCGCAACTCCATCAGCTGCGCGTTGCAGTACGGGCACCAGCCGCCTCGGTAGAAGAAGATGACCGCCGGACGCTGAAGGGTAGCAGGATCAAAACGGAAAGCACTGCCGTCGGGCTGTTTTGCGGTGAACTGCGGAGCGGGCATCCCTTCGAACAACGGCAAGACCTGGTCTGCGGATTCGAAAATGCGTTCTCGATCCGGTGCGCTGCTGTCACCGCAGGCAGCAAGAAACAGGATCGCGATAACCGGGAACAGCTTCGCCATTGTGGCTCTCCTTCAGGCGTGATGCAGTGAAAGAGAGGACCCGCTAGCGCGGTAATTATTCCGCATAATCTTCCAGCTTGTATCGTTGCAGCTTGCGCGTGAGCGTATTGCGGCCCCAGCCGAGCAGCTTCGCCGCTTCCTGCTTGTGTCCACCCGTGCGTTTCAGTGCTTCGCGGATCAGGCGAATTTCCAGGTCGGGAATCAATGAATCGGCGACACCCTCGTCCATGGTATCGAAGCTGCGACGAACGATATCGTCGAGCGAGCCGGCGGCGCGTGTCGAACCTTCGCCCTGTATCGGTTCCAGTGCATCGACATCGATACGCCGTTCGGCAACAAGTGCTGTCAGTCGTCGGCAATAGTTCCTGAGCTCGCGCACATTGCCCGGCCAGGGATAATCCGCGAGACGGCGGATTGCCGCGTCGCTTAGCGTCTTTCGCGCGGTCGCCAGTTCGAGCGAGGATTCCTGCAGGAACAGATCGATCAATGCAGGGATGTCCTCGGGCCGATCACGCAATGGCGGCGTACGCAGGCTGACGACATTGAGTCGGTGGTAAAGGTCCTCGCGGAAGCGACCATTCTTCACGGCGGCGGCAAGATCCTGGTGGGTCGCGGCAATGATTCGCACGTCGACACTGATCGGTTCGCGACCACCGACGCGGAAGAACTCGCCTTCCGAAAGCACGCGCAACAAGCGCGTCTGCATGTCGATCGGCATGTCACCGATTTCGTCAAGGAACAACGTGCCTTCATGCGCCTGTTCGAAACGACCGATGCGTCGCTCGGTTGCGCCGGTAAATGCGCCGCGTTCATGACCGAAGAGTTCGGACTCGAGCAGGTCGCCGGGAATGGCGGCAGTATTCAACGCGACGAATGGCTTGCCCGCACGCGGGCTCGAATCGTGCAGCGTGCGTGCCACGAGTTCCTTGCCGGTGCCCGATTCACCGGTCACCAGTACCGGGATGCTGGTACGGGCAATGCGACCGATGACGCGGAACAGCTCCTGCATCGCCGGTGAATCACCTACCATGCGCGTCTTTTTCGATACACCCGGGGCCGGTTCATCGCGGAGGGTTTCGGCGCGCGGGGTTTCTTCGCTTCTGCGGGATTCGCGAACCGGTGGTTCGTGGGCGATACCCCGATCATCCAGCAGGCGCGTGACCAGGCTGACGAGTTCATCCACGTCGAACGGCTTGGCGAGCAGTTCGACGGCGCCCCCTGCATAGACTTCGAGCACGGTATCGAGATCGGAATGCGCGGAAATGACGATGATGGCCGGCGGTTGGTCGACCTTGCCGAGTCGGCGCAGCAGTTCCATGCCGCTCGCACCGGGCATGCGCAGGTCGGTGATCAGGATCGCCGGCATTTCCGTATCGAGTTCGGGCAAGCATTCATCGGCCGATTCGAACGGCCGGGTTTCGATGCCGGAACGCGCGAGCGCCTTGTTCACGACCCAGCGGATCGAAGCGTCGTCATCCACTACCCAGACAGGAGCGGTCATGCGGATTCCTCCTGGTTGGCTTCCGGCTCGGGCATCGGCAACAGCACATGGAATTCGGTAGTGCCGGGCCCGCCGTGCAATTCGATGATGCCGCCGTGTCGCTGCACGATATCCTGGGCGATCGGCAGCCCCATACCCGTGCCGTCAGGCCTGCCGGTAACCAGCGGGTAGAACAGTGAATCGCGCAGTTCTTCCGGCACCCCGGGACCGTTATCCCGGATGATGCAGCGACAGATCATTCGGTGACGCGTGCCGTTGAGCGTGTACTGCCGGTCAACACGCGTGGTGCAGCGGATCTCGGCAGCGTCGATGTCGGCGAGTGCGAGCGTTGCATTGCGCAGCAGGTTCAGCAGGACCTGGGTCAGCTGGTCCTGGTCGAAGAGGAAATCCGGGATGCTCGGGTCATAATCGCGGCGGAGCTTGATGGCCGGGCTTTCGGATTCGACCAGCTTCAGGACGTGCTCGGTAATGGAATGAATGTTCCCGGCCTTCTTCTGCAACGGCCGGTGCGGACCAAGGAGGTTGTCGACCAGGTCCCGCAGGCGATCGGTTTCGCGAATCATCACATCAATGGTTTCCCGGTGCTCCGGATCATCCAGGTCCATGGCCAGCAGCTGCGCCGCGCCACGCAGGCCACCGAGCGGGTTCTTGATCTCGTGGGCGAGGCCTCTCACCAGGGAGCGCTGCGACTGGTGCTGGGCAGCAAGCCGGTCTTCCTCGGCGATGGACCGGCGACGATCCAGGCCGGTCAGTTCGATGATCGCGCCACTGCCTTCTTCAACAAGCGGCGTAATGTTCAGGGAGACAACATGGCGATTTCCCGGCGGCGGCCCGGCAAGCAGCAGGTGTTCCCCCGTCGTGAGCGGCTCACCGGAGGCCATCGCCCGCTGGAGCAGGGGAACAAACTGGGTGTCGGCGGGCATGAATTCCGGTAGCGGCTTCAGCCGGGCGGCATTCGGGCTGGTCTGCAGGAGGTCGGCCGCCGCGCCATTCATCAGCATCACCCGCAGGTCCGCATCGACGTGGATCACGCCGGTGACGAGGGAGTCGAGCAGGTGCTGATGGTAGGAAACGCGCATTTGCACCATTGTAGTGCAAGGTGGTGGAAAAGCGCGAGGGGCGCGGCATTCAAGTGCGGCGAATTTACCCAGGCGCGTGCAGGAAAGACCGGATCAGTTGGCGACGGAGGTCTGGCGGACGAAGAACTTGACCGGCCCGGCAGTGGCGACTGTCGAACCACGGGCATCCTCGACGACGGCACGGATCGTCCATGTGCCGCGGTGGACACCATCCAGGGTGTAGCTCAGTGAGCGGCTCGGCCCGGCCTTCAGCTGGCCGTTGAGGAAGAGTTTCACGCGATCGCCCGGGCGGAGCGACGGAGAAAGCGACAGCTGGACCGGCAGTTTCAGGCCGATATTCCAGAAGACCTGCTCTTCCTTCGGACTGATGAACCCGAAGCTTTCATATCCGGTGGGCTGGTCGCTGCCCTCGTCCTCGCCTTCTTCTTCCCCGGCGGCGGGCGCTGCCGATTCGCTGCGCGGGGTCGCTACGGCTTTGCCTTCGTAGGTGGGCAGCTCGGGGAGCTTCACCTCTTCCGCGCCTTCGACCGGCTTGTCGGAATAGTGAACCTTGCCGTTTTCATCGACCCACTTGTACGTGCCCGCCATCGCTGCCGGGGCCAGCAGCAAGGCAAGGATGAGGAGTCGTGCCGGATTCGTTTTCATGGTTCCAGCATAGCGGTACGCAGGACAGCCTGCCAATGCCAGCGGTCACGTTTCACGAAAAGAAACGCCGGCAGGAAATCCTGCCGGCGTCGTGGGCCCGGTATGACCCGGGCCCTGCCCCCCTCTCGGGTCGCTTTACAGGCTGTAGTACAGGTCGAATTCCACCGGATGCGTCGTCATGCGCAGGCGGGTGATGTCTTCCGTCTTCAGGCCGATGTAGGCATCGATCAGGTCGTCGGTGAAGACGCCGCCAGCCTTCAGGAACTCGCGGTCGCTGTCGAGTTCGCGCAGGGCTTCTTCCAGCGAGAACGCCACTTCCGGAATACCCTTGGATTCTTCCGGCGGCAGGTCGTAGAGGTCCTTGTCCATCGCATCGCCCGGATGGATCTTGTTCTGGATACCGTCGAGACCGGCCATCAGCAGCGCGGCGAAGGCAAAGTACGGGTTCGCCATCGAATCCGGGAAACGGACTTCGATGCGACGTGCCTTCGGGTTCGAAATGAACGGCACGCGGATCGAGGCGGAACGGTTACGGGCCGAGTAGGCCAGCTTCACCGGCGCTTCGAAGCCCGGCACCAGGCGCTTGTAGCTGTTGGTCGACGGGTTCGTGAAGGCGTTCAGGGCCTTGGCGTGCTTGATGATGCCGCCGATGTAGTAGAGCGCGGTTTCGGACAGGCCGCCATAGCCGTCACCGGTAAACAGGTTCTTGCCGTCCTTCGCGAGCGACATGTGCACGTGCATGCCCGAGCCGTTGTCACCGACCAGGGGTTTCGGCATGAAGGTCGCGGTCTTGCCGAAACCGTGGGCAACGTTCTGCACGACGTACTTCAGGATCTGGACTTCGTCCGCCTTCTGCACGAGCTCGTTGAACGCGACACCGATTTCACACTGACCGGCAGTTGCCACCTCATGATGGTGCACCTCGGTCTTCAGGCCCATGTCTTCGAGAGCCAGGCACATGGTGGAACGGATGTCGTGCAGCGAATCAACCGGCGGGACCGGGAAGTAACCGCCCTTTACCGACGGACGATGGCCGATGTTGCCGCCTTCGTAGACCTTCTCGGAGTTCCAGCCCGCCTCGGAAGAATCGATCTGGTAGAAGGAACCGCGCATCTCCGAGCCCCAGCGGACATCGTCGAAAATGAAGAATTCGTTTTCCGGGCCGAAGAACGCGGTGTCGGCGATACCGGTCGATTTCAGGTAGGCCTCGGCGCGCTTGGCGCAGGAACGCGGATCGCGCTCGTAGCCCTGCATGGTGTTCGGCTCGACCACGTCGCAGCGGATGTTCAGCATGGCTTCTTCGCTGAAGATATCCAGCACGGCGGTTTCGGCATCCGGCATCAGGATCATGTCGGACTCGTTGATGCCCTTCCAGCCGGAGATCGACGAACCGTCGAACATCTTGCCGTCTTCGAAGAAACCATCGTCGATGGTGTGGGCCGGCACGGTCACGTGCTGCTCCTTGCCCTTCGTGTCGCTGAATCGCAGGTCGACGAAACGGATGTCGTTTTCCTGGATCATCTTGATGACTTCTGCGCCTGTCATGGTCTTGCCTCCAATGGGTAAACCGAAGTGAATGTGCTGGAAGTAGAGATGCAAGCGCCATGCCAAGAGAGGAGCCCCTTGGGTAGGGCCTCATGGCGCAAGGCGCACGACCAGTATGCACCGATATGGTGCATAAGTGTTCGACGATTGCCAGGTTGGTGCATCAGGATTCGCGGCCTCGCCGTGCAAGGGCTCAACACGTTATACTTCCGCGCTTGTTTCAGGGGTTTCGCGGCAGATACTGCGGCGCGGAACCCGCCGACCGATCCACAACGAGGAGCGAGCGCCCGAGATGGCCATTGATCCCCCGGCGACCTTCCAGCAGCTGATCCTGCGCCTCCAGAATTACTGGGCCGACCAGGGTTGCGTGCTGATGCAGCCCTACGACATGGAAATGGGCGCGGGCACCTTCCACCCCGCGACCTTCCTCCGTTCGATCGGCCCCGAGCCGTGGTCTGCGGCCTACGTGCAGCCCTCGCGACGCCCGACCGACGGACGTTACGGCGACAACCCGAACCGGCTGCAGCACTATTACCAGTACCAGGTCGTCATCAAGCCTTCGCCGCTGGATATCCAGGATCTCTACCTCGGCTCGCTGGAAGCGTTGGGCATTGATCCGCTGGTCCACGACATCCGCTTCGTCGAGGACAACTGGGAATCCCCGACGCTGGGCGCCTGGGGCCTGGGATGGGAAGTCTGGCTGAACGGCATGGAAATCACGCAGTTCACGTACTTCCAGCAGGTCGGTGGTATCGAGTGCAAGCCGGTTACCGGCGAGATCACCTACGGACTGGAACGCCTCGCCATGTACCTGCAGGGCGTCGAGAACGTTTACGACCTGGTGTGGACCGATGGCCCGCTTGGCAAGGTGAAGTATGGCGACGTGTACCACCAGAACGAGGTGGAACAGTCGACCTACAACTTCGAGTACGCCGACGCGGCCACCTTCTTCCAGTGGTTCGACTGGTGTGAAACCGAATGCATGCGACTGCTCGAGGCCGGCCTGCCACTACCTGCCTATGAAATGGTGCTGCGCGCCTCGCACAGCTTCAACCTGCTCGATGCTCGCAAGGCGATCTCGGTAACGGAGCGCCAGCGTTACATCCTGCGCGTGCGCAAGATGGCGCAGGGAGTTGCCGAAGCCTATTTCGCGGCCCGCGAGAAACTCGGGTTCCCGATGCTGCAGCAGGAGGAGGAATAAATGAGTCGCCAGTCCGTCGAAAGAAAGGATTTCCTGCTCGAGATCGGCTGCGAGGAACTTCCGCCGCTGGCGCTAACCCGCCTGGCGAACACGCTGGCCGACGGGATCGGTGACGGCCTGCGCGACCAGGGGTTCATTGGCAGCGATGTGCACGCAGAGTGGTACGCATCGCCACGTCGCCTCGGCGTGAAGATTCCAGCCGTACTGGAAAAGCAGGACGACAGGGTCGAGGAAAAGCTCGGTCCACCGGTACAGGCGGCATACAAGGACGGCAAGCCGACCAAGGCCGCGGAAGGTTTCGCCGCGTCGGTCGGCGCGAACGTGGAAGAACTTGGCAGCCGGGATACCGACAAGGGTGAGCGCCTCGCTTTCACCGTGAATGTGGAAGGCGCGCGGGTTGCCGACAGGCTTTTCGATATCGTGAACGATGCGATCCGCAAGCTTCCCGTCCCTAAGCGCATGCGCTGGGGAGCAGGTGATACCGAGTTCTCGCGGCCTGTTCACTGGATCGTGATGCTGCTTGGGGACGAGGTTGTCGAGGGTGACGTACTTGGGGTGCGGACGGGACGCACCACGTTCGGGCATCGCTTCCATGCGCCAGGGGCGATTGAAATCTCGAGCCCGTCTGACTATCCCGGGAAGCTCGAAAAGGCCCACGTGAAGGTGAATACCGCCAGCGGTGGCCTGACCGAGTACATCCGGGAAGCCACGCGTGCCGCGGCCGAATCACTGGGCGGCGTCGCGCTGGGTGTGGAAGGCGAATTGCCGGAAGAAGTCGCCGCGCTCAACGAATGGCCGGTACCGGTCGTCGGCAACATCCCGGAACGCTTCCTCGAGCTGCCTGAAGAAGTACTTGTTACCACGCTCGAAGTGCACCAGCGGTATTTCCCGCTGCGTGACAAGGGCGGGAAGCTGATGCCGAACTTCATTACCTTCGCGAACATCGAGTCAAAAGACCCGGACAAGGTACGCGCAGGCAACGAGCGCGTTGTCGTGCCGCGCCTGGAAGACGCGGAATTCTTCTGGAACACCGACCGCAAGCGCCCGCTGGCTGATCGTATCGACGAGCTCGACGGCGTCACGTTCCAGAAACAGCTCGGGTCGATCGGCGACAAGATCCGTCGCGTGGAATCGATCGCATCCGAGGTTGCCGCCCTTATCGATGGCGACATCGAGAAGGTGAAACGTGCCTCGAAGCTGGCGAAGGCCGATCTCGTGACCGACATGGTTTTCGAGTTCACGGAACTCCAGGGTGTCATCGGTCGCTACTACGCCGAGGCCGATGGTGAAGACGCGGAAGTGGCCATGGCCATCTTCGAGCAGTACCTGCCGCGCTTTGCCGGCGACGACCTGCCGGCGACGAAGACGGGACAGGCGGTCGCCATTGCCGACAAGCTGGACACCATCACCGGCATCTTTGCCATCGACCAGAAACCGACGGGTAGCAAGGATCCGTTTGCCCTGCGTCGCCAGGCGCTGGGCCTGCTTCGCACCATTATCGAACAGGGCCTGGATATCGACCTGGTCGAACTCGTGGACAAGGCTTTTGCGGCGATGGACCGCAAGGAGCTGGAAAAGAGGATTGGCGAGCGGAACGTACCGCATGAAATCGTCGACTTCCTGTTTGATCGTCTCAAGGCGTACTACCAGGACCGCGGAATCCGCAGCGATATCTTCGAAGCGGTTCGCAGCGTGAAACCGACGCGCCCGCTGGATTTCGACCGCCGAGTGAAGGCCGTGCAGGAATTCCTGCAGACTGAAGAAGCGACTGCGCTTGCCGCAGCGAACAAGCGCATCTCGAATATCCTGAAAAAGGCCGATGGCGAAATCGCGATGGAGGCCGACGCGAACCGTTTCCAGGACGACGCGGAAAAGGCGCTCGGCGATGCGGTTGCGAAGAAGGCGAAGGATATCGCCCCGTTGGCAGCGAAGGGCGATTACGCTGCGATGCTCGCCGAGCTTGCGGAACTTCGTCCACTGGTCGATCGCTTCTTTGATGACGTGATGGTTATGGCCGATGACGCTGCGTTGAAGAACAATCGCCTCGCCCTGCTCAACCAGTTGCGCGGCCTGTTCAATCACACGGCCGACTTCGCGCAGATCCAGGTGGAACAGTGAAACAACCCTCGCTGGTAATTCTTGATCGCGACGGCGTGATCAACGAAGACTCTGTGGATTACATCAAGGATGCCGATGAATGGCTGCCCATCCCCGGCAGCCTCGAAGCAATTGCGAAACTCAGCGCGAAGAAGGTTCCCGTTGCCATCGCGACCAACCAGGCGGGGATCGGTCGTGGCCTGTTCGATGAATATTCGCTGGCGCGGATCCACGCCCGGATGATCGAGGCGATCGAAGATGCCGGCGGGCGAATCGAGTTGATAGCGTTCTGCCCCCACCATCCTGATGACGCGTGTGAATGCCGCAAGCCGAAACCCGGCCTGCTTTTCACCATCAGTGAAGAACTCGCAATCTCGCTGGAAGACGCCGTGATCATCGGTGATTCGAAGAAGGATATCGAAGCAGGTCGCGCGGCGGGCACCGCGGCACAATACCTGGTGCTTACCGGCAAGGGCGCAGATGAACGGGAGAAATTCTCTTCGGATATGCCGCCGGTATTTGCAGACCTGGCCGCGGCCGTGGATCATCTACTGGACGGACCAGCTTCGGAGTGAGCATGCGCGCGCTGCAATGGATTCTTTCGATTCTTTACATCGGCTTCATGGTCGGTAGTGTTCTTTTCTTTGCGCTGGGGATCATCCTGCTTTTCTGGGCGCCCTACCAGTGGCGCTTCAATGTCGCGAAAGCATGGTGCCAGCTGCAGATCTGTACGCTGAAACACGTGCTCGGCCTGGATTACGAAATCGTCGGCCGCGAAAACATTCCGGAACACGCCTGCGTTGTCTACTGGAAGCACACCTCGAGCTGGGAAACCTTCCTTACACTGGCGATGTGGCCGAAGCAGTGCTGGGTACTGAAACACGAGCTGACCTTCATTCCGATTTTCGGCTGGGCGCTAAAGCTGATTGAACCGATCGCTATTGATCGCAAGGGCGGGCGTTCTGCCGTCCAGCAGGTGGTGAACCAGGGTCGGGAGAAGATTGCGGAAGAATGCTGGATCAACATTTTCCCGGAAGGTACGCGCGTGCCGGCACATACCACGAAGCGCTACGGCAAGTCGGGTGCGATACTCGCGCAGGAAACGAACACGCCTATCCTGCCGATTGCGCATAATGCCGGCGACCTGTGGCCACGGCATTCGGTGCTGAAGCGTCGGGGCAAGATCCTGGTGAAGATCGGCCCACCGATTTATCCAGCCGGGAAATCGGTAGATGAAATAACCAGTGAGGCGCAAGGCTGGATCGAAAACGCGATGCACGAAATCTCGTCGGCCTACCGGCAACACCGCAAGGATTGAGAGAATGTCGTCGCCATGAAAAAACGCCGCGAATGATCGCGGCGTTTTTCGTTTGCGGCAGGCGAAGCCGATCAGATATCCAGGTTGGATACCTCGAGCGCATTCTTCTCGATGAATTCGCGGCGCGGTTCCACGTTATCACCCATCAGCGTGGTGAAGACCTCGTCGGAGGCAACCGCATCCTCGATGCGTACCTGCAACAGGCGGCGCACGTGCGGATCCATGGTGGTTTCCCACAGCTGTTCCGGGTTCATCTCGCCAAGACCCTTGTAGCGCTGCACGTTCTGGCCGCGCTTGGCTTCATCCATCAACCAGTGAATGGCCTCGCGGAAGGAATTCACCGGGTAGGTCTTGTCGTTGCGCTTCACGTAGGCGCCATCACCCAGGAGCCCGACGATCTTCTCGCCCAGCTCGGCGATGTGCTTGTACTCCGCAGAGGCGAAGAATTCACGCTGGATGAGTTTCTCGTAGGTGATGCCATGATGAATGCGCAGCACCTGGATCACGTGGCCATCGTCTTCCGGCGCGTTGATGATATTCAGCTTGTACTGCGTGGCGCTGTCCTGCGACGCGTTCATGCGGGTCTGGAGGTCGTGGATCCAGTCGCCAAGAAACGCCTTGTCGTCGAACTGCTGCTCGGTGACGGACGGCAGGTAGATCAGTTTCTGCAACAGGGTTTCGTCGTAACGACGTGCCCAGCGCTTGATCATTGCCAGGACGCGCATGTAATGGTTGGCCAGTTCCTCGAAGGCATCCGCCGCAATGGCCGGTGCATCGGCGTTGAGGTGCAGCTCGGCACCATCCAGTGCCTGCGCCAGCAGGTAGGAATTCAGCTCGGCATCATCCTTGACGTAGACCTCCTGCTTGCCCTTCTTCACCTTGTACAGCGGCGGCTGGGCAATATACACGTGACCGCGCTCGATGAGTTCCGGCATCTGGCGATAGAAGAAAGTCAGCAGCAGGGTGCGGATGTGCGAACCGTCGACGTCGGCGTCGGTCATGATGATGATGCGGTGGTAGCGCAGCTTGTCCGGGTCGAACTCGTCCTTGCCGATGCCGCAACCCAGCGCGGTGATCAGCGTGCCGACTTCGGCGGAACTCAGCATCTTGTCGAAGCGGGCCTTCTCGACGTTCAGGATCTTGCCCTTCAGCGGCAGGATGGCCTGGAACTTGCGGTCTCGGCCCTGCTTCGCGGAACCACCTGCGGAGTCACCCTCCACCAGGTACAGCTCGGACTGCGCCGGGTCGCGTTCCTGGCAATCGGCCAGCTTGCCCGGCAGGCCGGCGATATCCAGCGCGCCCTTGCGGCGGGTCATTTCGCGCGCCTTGCGAGCCGCTTCGCGGGCACGCGCTGCGTCGATGACCTTGGAGACGATCGACTTGGCGTTCTGCGGGAATTCCAGCAGGTATTCGGCCAGTTTCTCCGACATCACGGAATCGACGATGCTCTTGACCTCTGAGCTGACCAGCTTGTCCTTGGTCTGCGAGGAGAACTTCGGATCCGGGACCTTCACGGAAACAACGGCAGTAAGGCCTTCACGGGCGTCATCACCCGACATGTTGACCTTTTCGCGCTTCAGCAGCCCTTCCGATTCCATGTAATTGTTCAGCGTGCGCGTCAGCGCGGCACGGAAACCGGCGAGGTGGGTACCACCATCGCGCTGCGGAATGTTGTTGGTGAAGCAGAAGACGTTTTCCTGGTAGGAATCGTTCCACTGGAGGGCCACTTCGACCGTCACATCATCCCTATCTACTTGAAAATAAAAGGGATTTTCATGAAGTGGCGTCTTGTTGCGGTTGAGATGCTCGACGAAGGCACGGATGCCGCCCTCGTATTCGAAGACATCTTCTTCTTCGCTGCGCTCGTCGATCAGGTGCACACGAACGCCGGAATTCAGGAACGACAGTTCGCGCAGGCGCTTCGCCAGGATGTCGTAGTGATATTCGGTGTTGGTGAAGATTTCCTTGCTGGGCTTGAAGCGGATCTTCGTACCGGTCTCGTCGGTGTCGGATACCGGGGTAAGTTCCGTCACCGGTTCGCCCATGCGGTATTCCTGCTCGTACTGCTTGCCGTCGCGCTTGATCTCCAGGAAGAGCTGCTCGGAGAGCGCATTGACGACCGAGACGCCCACGCCGTGCAGGCCGCCGGACACCTTGTAGGAATTGTCGTCGAACTTACCGCCGGCATGCAGGACCGTCATGATGACTTCGGCTGCCGGTCGCCCTTCTTCCGGATGCATGTCGACCGGGATGCCGCGGCCATCGTCGAAGACCGTCACGGAATCATCGGCATGCAGGATCACGGTAACGCCCGAGCAATAGCCGGCCAGCGCTTCGTCGATGGAGTTATCGACAACCTCGAACACCATGTGGTGGAGACCGGTACCGTCATCGGTATCACCGATGTACATTCCCGGGCGCTTGCGGACAGCTTCAAGGCCCTTCAGAACCTTGATATTGCTGGAATCGTAGGTCTTCTTCTCGGTCATAAACTCAGCCCCAAAACAGACGGGTCAGTATAACACTTTATTAATAGGTTTTTACCCTGTCTTGAACCGCTGAAAGCCTTGTAACCAGCGGGTTTGCGGAGGATGTGCCGGAGGGGACGCGGGGACGCGAAATAGGGGTGATTCGAGGTCACTGTTCCACGTGGAACACATCATTTTTCAATTTTCGTGACCTTTCCCTGTTCCACGTGGAACACACGGCCGGAGGCCAGCCCCGTCCGTTCGATATCGGAGTGATCAATCGCGGTGAGGACCTGCTGGACTTGCTGGCGTCCGAGCAGCTCGAGAAATCGCGCGAGACGATCCCCATCCAGTTCGGCCGCCAGGTCATCGACGAGCAGGAGGCTACGACGGCCGGTCCCCTCCCCGAACATCTTGACCTGGGCGAGCCACAGCGCGCCGGCCAGCATTTTCTGTTGGCCCCGGCTGACTCGCTCCGTTGCTGGTATACCCTCCGACGTGATGCGGATATCCGCCCTGTGCGGTCCGGGCCGGGTATTGCCGAATTCCCGGTCCCGATCGTGGCTCTTTTCGATCGAATCCCGATAGCTCTCGTCCTGGGCCCAGCCGCGACGGTAAGAAAGCTCGATCGGTATTTCCGGTAAGGCGGCCTGCAAGTATTCCGCGCAGGTTTCCTGTAATGACCCAAAATAGGCCTTCCGCAACTGGTGCAGCTCCTCACCCG
>JAWWBT010000034.1:0-17669 GCA_033720815.1 Gammaproteobacteria bacterium
GACCACCGACCTGACGCCGGAAGAAATCCACCAGATCGGCCTGAACGAAGTGAAGCGCATTCATGACGAGATGCGTGGCGTGATGGAACAGGTCGGTTTCGAGGGTTCACTGGAGGAATTCTTCGAGTTCGTGAACAACGACCCGCAGTTCATTGCCGATTCGCGCGAGGAGTTGCTGCAGGCCTATGAAGACCTGCGCGCTGTCGTCGATCCGGAATTGCCGAAGCTGTTCGACGTAATGCCGAAGGCGGAATACGAGATCCGTGCTGTCGAGCCGTTCCGCGAGCAGTCGGCTTCGGGTGCTTCCTACCGCAGTGGCACGCCGGATGGTTCGCGCCCTGGCGTCTTCTACGTGAATACCTACGACCTGTCGGCACGCCCGCTGTGGGCCGTGGAGTCGCTGTTCCTGCACGAAGCCGCGCCGGGTCATCACTTCCAGATTTCCATCCAGCAGGAGCTTGAAGGCCTGCCGGCCTTCCGTCGCTTCGGTGGCTACACGGCCTTCATCGAGGGCTGGGGCCTGTACGCCGAAACCCTCGGCAAGGAACTCGGTATCTACACCGACCCGTACCAGTACTTCGGCAAGCTGAACGCCGAACTCTGGCGCGCCATCCGCCTGGTCGTGGACACCGGCCTGCACTACAAGGGCTGGAGCCGCGAGGATGTACTGGAATTCATGTACGCGAATTCCGCAGTGAAGGAAGCGCGCGCCGTTTCCGAGGCCGAGCGGTACATGGCGATTCCTTCGCAGGCACTGGCGTACAAGATCGGCCAGCTGAAGATTTCCGCCCTGCGTGCGAAGGCGGAAGAAGCCCTGGGCGAGAAGTTCGATATCCGCGAATTCCACAACCAGGTGCTGCTGGACGGCGCGCTGCCGCTCAGCGTGCTGGAGAAGAAGATTGATCGCTGGATCGAATCGAAGCTCTGATTCCGTATTTGCTGCAACACGAAAGCCCCGGCATCGCCGGGGCTTTTTTCTTGCGCGCTTTTTCGACTGAACTGTTATCTTTTCGACCGGTCTGAAGAGGACCACCGCCGCGAGGCGGCCGAACTGGCCTGATTGGGGGAGTCATGAAGAAGTCATTGTTGCGGCTGGCGACCGGCCTGCTGCTCGCGCTACCTGCTGCATCTTTGTTCGCGGCGGATGTCGCGAACATCGAGGTGCCGGCCGAGATTACCGAACGCACGCTGGAAAACGGCCTGAAGGTGGTTGTCTGGCCCGATGCCGATATTCCGAACGTCGCGCTTTACACCTGGTACCGCGCCGGTGGCCGCAACGAGTACCCGGGCATTACCGGCCTCGCGCATTATTTCGAGCACATGATGTTCAACGGTACGAAAAACCTCGAGCCGGGCGAGTTCGATCGCATCATGGAAGCTTCGGGTGGTGCGAATAACGCCTATACCTCGCAGGATGTCACGGTCTACCAGGACTGGTTCCCGAACTCTGCTCTCGAAACGATCATGCAGCTGGAATCCGATCGCATGGCGAATCTCGATTTTGATCCCGAGGTGGTCGAAAGCGAGCGCGGCGTGGTCTATTCCGAGCGTCGCACCTCGGTGGACAACAACAACCTGCGCGCCTTGCTGGAAGAACTGCAGGCGGCTGCGTTCATCGCGCATCCCTACCAGTCGCCGGTAATCGGCTGGGCGTCCGACATCGAGAACTGGAAGATGCAGGACCTGAAGGATTTCTATCGCACCTATTACGCGCCGAACAATGCGACGATGTTCGTGGTTGGCGATGTGGATCCGCAGCGCATCTTCGATCTTGCAGAAACGTATTTCGCCGAAATCCCCGCCCAGCCCGCGCCGGAACCGATTACCACGGTCGAGCCGCAGCAGCAGGGTGAGCGTCGCATCACGCTGAAGCGTCCTGCGCAGTCGCCGTTGTTGCAGATGGCCTGGCATATCCCGGCTGCCGGCCATGCCGACAGGCCGGCGCTTGCACTGCTGGAAACCATTCTTACCGATGGTGATTCCTCACGACTGGTGCGCAGCCTGGTTGAAGAACAGCAGTTGGCGATCAGCTTCGGCAGCTACCAGTACGATGGCTTCGATCCAGGGCTGGCGATTTTCTATGCGACGCTGCCGGGCGATGGTGATGTCGCTGCACTTGAAGCGGCAATCGATGCCGAACTGCAGCGCGTGATCGATGAAGGCGTCTCTCAGGCAGAACTCGAGCGCGCCCGCAACGTGAAGCTCGCAAACTTCTACCGCAGCATCGCAACCATCAGCGGCAAGGCACAGGCGCTTGGCAGCTTCGATACCTTCCATGGTGACTGGCGCGCGCTGTTCAGCGCGCCCGATGCCTACGCAGCCGTAACGGTCGCCGACCTGCAGCGTGTGGCCAGGGAGTATTTCCAGAAGGATAACCGCACGGTGGGCGTACTCATGCCCGTCGATGTGAAGTGATGGAGGCGAACATGAAGAGCCAGAAATACTTGACCCTCCCGTTCGCGCTGCTTGCCGTACTGCTGGTTGCTGCCTGTGCCGGCAAGCCTGCCGCGCCCGAGGGCGATGCGCGCAAGATCGTACCGTCTGCAAGGCAGCCGGAACCCTTTTCGCTGCCGGCCTACTCGGTGGAGACCCTGCCGAACGGGATGGAACTCGTCCTCATCGAAAAACGTGATGTGCCGCTCGTTGCGTTCACGTTGCGGCTTGAGGGTGGCGCGCTCGTCGACCAGCAGGGTCGCGAAGGCACCGGTGACCTGCTCGCGGAACTCCTCACCAGGGGCGCGGGCGAGCGGGATGCGCAGGCGTTCGCCGAAACCGTTGCGGCGGTGGGCGGCGAATTCGATGCCGGCAATGGCATCGAGGCCCTCGAGATCGGTGGCGAATTCATGTCGCGCGACACCGAGCTGATGCTCGACCTGCTGCACGATGTGTTGCGAGAGCCGATGCTCGACAAGGATGAATTCGAAAAGCTGCGCGATCGCCGCATCCAGCAACTTGCCGCGATGAAGGACACCAGCCTGCGTGGCCTGACGGGTGTCTACGGTGATGCCTTCATTTACGGCGGGCATCCTTACGGCCGCCCGGTTGGCGGTAGCCAGGCGTCACTTGCCGGCGTCGACTATGCCGACCTGCGCAACTACTTCCGCGAGCATGTGGGTGCCGACCGCGCAACGCTGACCGTGGTCGGTGATTTCGATGCCGACGTTGTGCGTGAACAGATCGAGCAGCGCTTCGGTGACTGGCGCGCCGCGCCTGCACCACAGGTCACGGTTCCCGATACGTCCACGCAACCGGGCGGAAAGGTATTGCTGGTCGACAAGCCGGGTGCCACGCAAACGTATTTCGCCATCGGCAACACGGCGGTTTCACGCGAGTACGAGAACCGGGCTGCCCTGGATGTCGTGAACACCGTGTTCGGTGGTCGTTTCACCTCCATGCTGAACGATGCCCTGCGCGTGAAGGCCGGCCTTACCTATGGCGCGTCCAGTCGTGTGGAGCAGCTTGCGGAGGGCGGTGCCATTCGGATGGTGTCGTTCACGGCAACCGAAACCACGACGGCAGCGATCGACCTGGCGCTGGACGTGCTTGACCGGCTGCATGCCGAGGGGCTGGACGAGACAATGCTCGCCTCTGCGCAGACCTACATCCTTGGCCTGCTACCGCCGGATTATGAAACGGCGGCTGACCTGTCGGTTGCAATTGCCGAACTCGAACAGCTCGATCTCGGTGCGGATTACGTCAACAATTATGGCAAGGCTGTCGCTGCAGTGGATCTCGCAGCGACGCGCGATGTCATCGACAACGTATACCCGACGCGTAACGAGGTGCTGTTCGTGCTCATCGGCGACGCCGACGCCATTCGTGACGACATCTCGAAGTACGGCGAGGTGATCGAAATGTCGATCGATGATCCGCACTTCTCGCCATCGAACGATTAGCAGGCGAAGACTAACGAAACAGGGTGGAAAACGGCCCCGACATTCGGCGCCGTTCTTCATTTCGGGTCAGTGCGCGGATAGCGGGAATCGGGACTGCGTTTCCTGATCCTGGTGTGCCAGTGCCGGTCGAGGCCAAGATCATCGTGTGACAGGCTTGGCAAAATTGCGCATCCATTGATCGCAGTTGGGCCGGGCGTGACACGATTCACCGTCATCCTTCCCGTAGCGTCGCAGTGTGGTGATCTCTGAGAGAGGGGGATTTACCATGACACTGCAAGATCTGCTCCAAATTACCGGAAATCCTGCGTTGTCTGTCGCGTTGCTGGTGTTGCTGGCAATGGTCGTGCTGTATTTCGCGCGCGAGCCGGCACGCTACGGCCTGCTGCATCTCGGCAATACGCTTCACAACGCATTTCGACTTGCCGCGCGCGCGTTGACGCGGGCGGACCGTCGCCTGCATGAACGCAACGAAGAAGTGCTTCTGGCCCACGGACGCGAAGCGGCGGAACGCCGTATCGAACGCGAATTCGAGCGCGTCGAGACATCGGTGCGCAAGGAGCTGGGCGATTATCCTGCGCTGCATCGTCGTCTCAACGAGGCAATTACGGCTATCGATGAAGATTACGAAAAGGCACGTGAAGTGCCGCCGCCACCGCCCGGCTGGGTCGAGGCCGTGGAGGCCGTCGCCGCCATCCCGAAGCACGATGCGATGGTCGGCAAGGTGCTGGAAGACATCCATGGTTCCATGCAGAAGATGGAAGAACGCGCCATCAAGGAGTATCGCCGTGACAGCCACGAGCGCCACAAGCTCCTGAAGAAATCGCGTCCCTACTGGCGTGACCTGCTGTCACGCCTTACAGGTGCCGAGAACAAGCTCCAGCGCCTGCTGGATCGCGCCGCCTCCATCGACAATCACATGGCGGACTACACCGAGATTTCGCGTGGTCGTGATGCGGCGAAGGAGCGCCTGTCGGCGTCGTCACTGACGAATTTCTTTGTCTCCGCCTTCGTGCTGGCGATTGCTGCTGGCGGCGCCTTCATCAACTTCCACCTGATCGCGCGGCCACTGTCTGAAATGGTTGGTGGCACGTCGATGGTGGCGGGCATGCGCGTTGCGGATATCGGTGCGCTGGTCATCATCCTTGTTGAAATCACCATGGGCCTGTTCCTGATGGAAAGCCTGCGCATCACGCGCCTGTTCCCGGTAATCGCCGCGCTGGATGACCGCCTGCGCCGACGCATGATCTGGGTGTCGCTCGCATTCCTCGCGATTTTCGCCTCCATCGAAGCGGGTCTCGCCTTCATGCGCGAAATCCTGGTGCAGGACGAACTTGCAACGGCAGCGATGCTGCGCGGTGAGGACATGGCCGCCGGTGCGGCGCAGTCGGGCGTCGGCTGGATCACCACCGCTGCGCAGATGGGTATGGGTTTCATCCTGCCGTTTGCGCTCGCCTTCGTGGCCATTCCGCTGGAAACCTTCGTGCATTCGCTGCGGACCGTGCTTGGCATGGTTGCTAGTGCCTTCCTGCGTACGACGGCAACGGTGCTGCGCATGCTGGCGATAGTCTGCCGCGGTCTTGGCCGATTCCTGGCAGCGTTCTACGACGTGCTTGTTTTCCTGCCACTGTGGATCGAGCGGACGGTGAAATCCGCGAATGGCGACCGCAAGCTCTCGGCAAAGGAGGCCTGACATGAAATTACTGAAGATCCTTGCTTTCGCCGGGCTCGGTTTCCTTGCGGCGTGTGGCGACAGCCAGCCGCAGGCGCAGGGTCGCGGTGTCTACATGCTGCTGGATACCTCGGGTACCTATACGCAGGAGCTCGACAAGGCCCAGCAGATCATTGCCTACCTGCTCACGCGCATGGAGCCGGGTGATGCCTTTGCCGTTGCGCGTATCGATACGGGCAGCTTCAGCGAGAAGGACATCATCGCCAAGGTATCGTTTGATGATCGCCCGTCGGCCGCCAACCAGCAGAAGCGCAAGTTCCTCGAGGGCGTGAATGCCTTCGTCGAGAATGCGAAAAGCGCGGCATATACGGATATTACCGGCGGCATGCTGCAGGCGGTGGAATACCTCAACGAGCAGGATGTCGGCGAACGTACCATCATCGTCTTCTCCGACATGAAGGAAGACCTGCCGGAGGGTTTCGTGCGCGACATGGCGCTGCCGATGGACGGCATCGAGGTGGTCGCCGTCAACGTGACCAAGCTCCGTTCGGACAATGTCGATCCACGCGAATACATGGATCGGCTGGCCGAATGGCAGGCAAAGGTTGAATCCGGTGGCGGTAGCTGGCGCGTGGTGAACGACCTGGATCGGCTTGGCCAGATCCTTGAATAGGAAACTCCGGCTTGGCCAGATCCTGAAGTAATTCCACTCCCGGTTCAGGGATTCTATGAAACGGCCGGCAGCCTCGTTGCCGGCCGTTTTCTTTTCCGCGGCCCGCCGCTGGCGTAGGATTGGCTCCCATCGCGGCCACACTCAACGTGGCTTTTCCGTTCTTCCGGGAGTTGAATGGCATGCAAGACGAGAACCTTACCGTCCTGATCGGCACCTTCCTGGTGTACATGGGCATCATCCTGCTGATGGCGTACATCGCCTACCGTCGCACCGCAAACCTGTCGGATTACATCCTTGGTGGTCGCTCGCTCGGTGCCTGGGTGACCGCGCTGGCAGCGCAGGCTTCGGACATGTCGGGCTGGCTGCTGCTTGGCCTGCCGGGCCTGGCCTACCTTGCGGGCTACGAATCGTTCTGGATGGTCGGCGGGCTGCTTCTCGGCACCTACCTGAATTGGAAGCTGATTGCGCAACGCCTGCGTGAAGCAACATTCCGGCTGGACGACGCACTCACGCTGCCGGATTACCTGGAGCGTCGTTTCAACGACAAGGCCCGTATCCTGCGCCTGATCTCCGGTGCCTTCGTGCTGTTCTTCTTCGCGCTGTACACGAGTTCCGGCTTCGTCGCCGGCGGCAAGCTGTTCGAGGAGCTCTTCCAGATGCCCTATGGCTGGGCACTGCTGCTCGGTGCGGGTTCGGTGATTGCCTATACCTTCTTCGGTGGCTTCCTCGCGATTTCCTGGGCCGACGTGCTGCAGGGTTCGCTGATGTTCTTCGCGCTGATCATTGTCGCGGCGATGGGTTATTACCTCATCGGCGGTTTCGGCGGCATGACCTCGACCTTCAATGCGGTGAACATGGAAATGCTCGACCCGTTCACAGGAACTGATGGCGATGCCCTGGGTTGGATCGGTATCGCGTCGCTTGCCGTCTGGGGGCTCGGCTATGCCGGCCAGCCGCACATCCTGGCGCGCTTCATGGCGATTGAAGATGCCAACCAGATCGGCAAGTCACGCCGCATCGCGATGACCTGGGTGACGGTGGTCCTGGGTGCTGCGGTCCTGGTCGGCTTCACCGGCGTCGGCGTGCTGGATCGCCAGCTGACGGGTGACGAGAGCGAAAAGGTGTTCATCTTCATGTCGGTGGAACTGTTCCCTCCGGTCATCGCGGGCATCTGCCTCTCCGGCATTCTCGCGGCGGTGATGAGCACCGCCTCGGCACAGCTGCTGGTCGCCTCGTCGGCGTTCTCCGAGGATTTCTACAAGGGCCTGTTCCGTCCGGATTGCGGCGAGAAGGAGCTCCTGTGGGTCGGGCGTGGCGCGGTACTTGCCATCGCCGCGATTGCCCTGTTCCTGGCCCGTAACCCGGATGCCAAGGTGCTGGATCTCGTCGCCTGGGCATGGGCCGGGTTCGGTTCTGCCTTCGGTCCGACCGTCATCCTTTCCCTGTACTGGCCGCGCATGAACCGTGCCGGCGCGCTGGCAGGTATCGCCGCAGGCGGCCTGACCGCCGTGTTCTGGCCAATGTTGCGGAATGTGTCCGATGCGGAAATCTTCACCCTCTACGAACTTGCGCCCGGTTTCGTGTTCTCGATGCTGGCCATCGTTATCGCGACACTAGTGACCCGTGACGAAAGGAGTCCGGTCCATGAATGAGATGAATGCCATCCTCCAGCCAATGGCGGCAATGATGCTGCTGACCTTCGTCGTATGGCTGCGCCTGTATTTCACGCGGGTCATGGGCATGCAGAAAGCGCGCATCCATCCGCAGAAGGCGGCGACGCGCGCGCAGATGGCCGGCGTACAGATCAGCGACAAGGCCACGCAGAACAGCGATCATTTCCAGAACCTCTTCGAGGTGCCGGTGCTGTTCTACGCGCTTTGCCTCGGTATTGCGGTTACCGGCATGGCCGACACGCTGTTCGTCGTTTTTGCCTGGGCTTTCGTCGCGCTGCGGGTGGTACATGCAATCATCCACCTGACCTACAACAAGGTGATGCACCGTTTCCTGTCGTTCGTCATCGGGACCAGCATCCTATTCCTGATGGTCTTCCGTTTCGCCTGGCAGCTCACCTGATTCCAAGGAGTACATGATGTCCCGCAACCTGCTGCTGCTGAGCAGTTCGCGTTCCGCCGATACCGGTTTCCTCGAAGCCTGTGAAGAAGAAATCCGTGACACGCTGAAGGGCGTGAAGCGGGTGCTGTTCATCCCCTACGCCATCATCGGCGAGGAGAACCGTGGGCGCATCGGCATGGTGGAAGAACGCTGCCGAGCCCTCGGCGTGCAGATGGACAACATCGAGGATGTCGAGAATCACGCTGAGGCCGTGGAAAAGGCGGAAGCGGTGCTGGTGAGTGGCGGCAATACCTTCTGCCTGCTTGACGCAATGTATCGCAACAATGTCATCGAGCCGCTCCGCAAGCGTGTGGCGGGCGGCATGCCATACATTGGCTGGAGCGCGGGATCGAATGTCGCCGGCAAGTCGATTCGAACGACCAATGACATGCCGATTGTCTATCCGCCGAGCTTTGATGCGCTGGGCCTGGTCGGTTTCCAGCTTAATCCGCATTTCACCGATGCGATGCCGCCGGGACACCGTGGCGAGACACGCCGTGATCGCCTGGCTGAATTTCTCTCCGTGAACCCGCACGAGAAAGTGGTGGCGATTCGAGAAGGCAGCGGCCTGCGCGTCACGGGCGATACCATGCGCCTGGCGGGCGAGCACGACGGCCTGCTGTTTACCTCTGACGCCGAGCCGGTAATGCTGGCTGCCGGTCGCGACCTCTCGCACCTCCTGTAAGGCTCGAAAAAGAAAAGGCCGGGCAATCCTGCCCGGCCTTTCCCGTTCCTGCCTGACGTGGCCAGTGTCCTGGCTTCTCGTGTCAGATGTCGCCTGTCAGATATGAATGACCTGGCTGCCACCCTCCAGCAGCTCCTGCGAGGCGATCTGGTGCATGTCGACCCCAACCGACGAAGGATCGACAATGCGTCGCACCTTCCAGTCTCTCGACTTGTCGATGCGATCCTGTGCCGCGAGGCTGATGTAACGTCGCGGGTAATATTCCTTGCCATCGGCATCGCGCACCAGCATCACGACCGGCCGCAGCTTGTTGCTCGGGTCGTTGGTCATC
Source organism: Gammaproteobacteria bacterium (assembly GCA_033720815.1). GTDB lineage: Bacteria > Pseudomonadota > Gammaproteobacteria > Natronospirales > JAJUFS01 > JAWWBS01. Next base: position 9,367 of record JAWWBT010000034.1, read on the forward strand.
ACGACGCCGACCGCGCCGGTGCCGATTTCCACCAGTGTGCCGACTGGATAGATGCCGATGCAGCGAATGAATTCCTCGACGAGGCCCTTGCCGAAGGCGCTCGGAGCCATCTGGTACATCGCGCTCATTCCCTTGTCGGCCGGCAAGCCGTGGTGATAGGCGCGATCAGAGGTAATGGCGTCATACACGTCACAGATGGCGACGATCAGGACGGCGGTGGATAGCTGGTCGCCCTGGAGGCCGTCGGGGTAGCCACGGCCGTTCACGCGCTCGTGATGGAAACGGATCACCTGCAGCGCCTGCGCCGGGACGGCATTGGTTGCCTTCATGATCTCGTAGCCATCCACCGGGTGGCGCTTCATCACGTCGAATTCTTCCGGGGTCAGCTTGCCCGGCTTGTCCAGGATCTCCTGGGGTGTCTTCATCTTGCCGACATCGTGCAGCAGGGCGCCAAGGCCGATCAGCTTCAGCTGTTCCTTCGAAAAGCCCAGGTGCGCGGCAAAGGCAATCGACAGCACGCTGACATTGATGCAGTGCTGCGCGGTGTAATCGTGAGCATTCTTGAGCTGGGTGAGCCAGAGTGCGGTATCGGCATCCTCGGTAATGGCGTCGACCATTTCCGTGACGACTGCCTTTGCCGTATCGGTATCAATGGCGTTACCGAAGCGCACATCAGTCAGCAGCTTGTCGACGTACTGGCGCGTCTTCGCGCGCATCACGTACAGTTTCTGGAATTCGCGCTGGAAACCGGTGCGGCGCTCTTCCGAGGCGATCTTCATCCACTCCGAGCGCGACTGCTTCGGGTCGGACTCGGGACGCACGTTCATGGAGCGGCGGATGGTGCGATCGTCGTCGGCCGGGTCGTTCGCGGCTTCGCCGCGCACTTCGTCAATGAAGACGTACTCGCAGGTTTCCTTCAGCTGCTCGAGGTCTTCTTCCCTGTCGATGGTGAAGCCCTGGAAAAGGAACGGGCTATCCATCCATGGCCGGTCCAGTTCGGCCACGTACATGCCCATCTTCAGTTCTTCGACATCGATCTTGCGACGCATGTCTCTCTTCCTTAACCCTTTATCATCCCTGGGCCCGCAATCGGGCTCTCAGTCCCGTTATCCTATGAAGAATTCTCCCCGAGGATTGTAAAAAAACATTACTTCAGACTCACAAAACGGGAATTTCGTTCCTCTTTAAACGGAATTCATGCTGCTGGCATCTTAAGGGGTGACAACTGCAACGCCTGAATGGCGCAATCACAGCTGCAAGGAGTTGAAAATGCAGGCAAAAATCATCTTTCGCACCATCCTGGTGCTGTTCGCCTCGGCGCTGGCCAGCACGCCGCTCCTGGCGGACGAAACTCTCACCCAAACCAAGGAAGAGCGGATTGCCACCGACGGTGTCGACTCTGTCCTGTTCCTGAACCTTGCCGGCGAGGTCACGTTGGGCCGTGCTTCCGGCGATGAAATGACGGTCAAGGTCACATTGTCGGCTACGGGTGATGACGAGGACGAAGCCCGCGAATACCTGGGCCTGCTTGACGTCAGCGTAGAGCGCGACGGTGACCGTGTGCGTGTTACCGGTATTTATCCTGTAGAGGACTACAGCCGTTTTGCCTATCGCCGCGAGGGCGGTGGCTGGGGTTACAACACCACCACGCGCTATCTCGATGAGCGTGTCCAGGTTTCCTCACGAAGCGGGCTGGCCGTCCACATGGATTTCGATGTCGCCGTTCCGGATGGCGTACGCGTGCGCTTCGAGAACAAGGTTGGCGGCATCACGGCAACTGGCGTCAATGGTGACCTGGATCTTGATACCTCCTCCGGCTCGATTGATGTGCGTGGCGGGGAAGGTTACACGGTCGCGGATACCGGCAGTGGCGCAGTAGACATCCGCGAGCGAAAGGGTGAAGTCCGCGCAGATACGGGCTCCGGTTCGGTCGAAGTCAGCGACGTCGAAGGTGACGTGCACGCCGATACCGGTTCTGGCGGCATCGAGCTTGCGCGCATTGTCGGCAATATCGTGGCGGACACCGGCTCGGGTGGCGTGGACCTCGAAGACATCAAGGGCGATATCGTAGTCGACACGGGCTCCGGTAGCGTGGATGGCGTCAGGCTGGCCGATGTCCGGTCGCTGGAAGTCGATACCGGTTCGGGCAGTGTCGAGCTGGATGGTGACTTTTCCGCGCTCGAGCGCATGCGGATCGATACCGGCTCCGGCGGTGTGCGAATCCGTACTGAAGGCACGCTGAACATGCACCTGGAAGTGTCTGCCGGGTCGGGCGGCGTCAATGTCGACCTGCCCGAGATGAAGAACGTGCAGTCCCGTCGCGGTGATTTCGAAGCCGATATCGGCGACGGTGAGGGCGACGGCGTGATCGATACCGGATCCGGTGGCGTGCGCATCAGCAACCGCTGAGCCTGATCCTGTATCGAACCGAGAACCCCGCTCCGGCGGGGTTTTCCTGTTTCTGGCAATCGTGCTGCTTGCCGGACATCCGCCCGCTTCCCGCTTTTGTCGGTTCTGAGGTCCTCGTCCCCTTCCCGCTTTCCTGGATTCCGTTACACTCGGACGTTCACCTGATCATCGGGGATATCAATGCGTGTGATTGCCAGTGTTCTCCTGCTTGTCGGCGTTGTCGTCGGGGTCTCAGCCTGCGAACCGCCGCAGACGGCTGATCTCGTACTGACCAACGGCTATTTCCACACCCTCGAGACGGAAATGCCCACGGCCGAGTCGGTGGCCGTGAAGGATGGACGCATTATCGAGCTGGGTGATGCGACGGAGACCCTTGCCCATGTCGGTGAAGGTACGCGAGTAATCGATCTTGCCGGCGCCCATGCCTACCCGGGGTTTACCGATAGCCACGCACACCTGCTGGGGATCGGTGAGCGCGAGATGACGTTCAACCTGGATGACGTTGGCAGCGTTGCCGAATTGCAGCAGCGCGTCGCCGAGCGTGCCAGCGAAATCGAAGCCGGTGAATGGATCATCGGGCGCGGCTGGATCGAGACGCATTGGCCGAACAAGGCTTTCCCCACGCGTAGCGACCTCGACAAGGTCGCCCCGGAGAACCCCGTGGCATTGATGCGTGCCGACGGTCACGCGCTGGTGGCGAATTCCAGGGCGCTGGAACTGGCGGGTATCGATGCGGCGACCGAAGCGCCATTCGGTGGCGAGATTCTCCGCGACAGCAACGGCCAACCCACCGGCATGCTGGTCGACAACGCCATGGCATTGCTCGACCCGGTGATGCCGGAAGGCGACGTTGCGGCGGAGGATGCCTACATCGTGGGCGCCCAACGTTCCGCCCGCCTGGGCTGGACGCAGCTCCAGGATGCGGGTGCGACCCTGGAGAAATCCCGGTTGCTTCGCCGCCTCGCTGAAGAAGGACGACTCGCGGTACGCGTCTACAGCGCCATCGAAGGCCCCAGTGAATCGACGCGTGAATTCCTCAAGGAAGGCCCGGTGGATGCTGCCGCCGAGGACATGTTCAGTCGTCGCACGATCAAGGTGTCGGTGGATGGCGCGCTGGGTTCGCGAGGTGCCGCCCTGCTGGAGCCGTACTCGGATGCGGATACCACCGGCCTGATCACGTGGAAGGAAGCTGACCTCCTGCCGCTCTATCGCAAGGCGCTTCGTACGGGTGTGCAGATCGAGACACACGCAATCGGCGATCGTGCCAACCGTTTCGTGCTCGACCTCTATGAGCGGGTTTTCAACGAAATTCCGCCTGAAGAGAGGGCTGTTGCCGAGCCGCGCTGGCGCATCGAGCACGCGCAGGTCCTGCACGAGGATGATATTCCCCGCTTCGCCGAACTCGGAGTCATACCTTCGATGCAGGCGTCCCATGCCATCGGCGACCTGTATTTCGCGCCGGACCGCCTTGGCGAAGAACGCCTTGCCGGGGCCTATGCCTGGCGCAAGTTGCTGGACTCCGGTGTGATCATTCCCGGCGGTTCGGATGCCCCGGTGGAAGTGGGTGACCCGCGCATCGAGTTCTACGCTGCCGTGGCCCGCGCCGGCCTGGAAGACGGTTTCCAGGGAGAGGGATGGCACCCGGAACAGGCGATGACGCGCCAGGAGGCGTTGAAATCACTGACGCTGTGGCCTGCTTTCGCTGCCTTCGAGGAAGATGTTCGCGGCACCCTGAAGGTCGGCAAGTACGCCGATTTCACGGTGTTCGGCGGCGACCTTCTCAGCCTGCCGCTGGAGGAAATACCGGCTACGCCCATCGTGATGACGGTGGTGAACGGCCGCATTGTTCATGACGCACGAGACCTGCCCTGAGCCCGGATAACTGAGCCACCGGTCGCAGGGATCGCGACCGGCCAGGAGAAACCTGATGATTGCACGGATGCTGACCCGTCTCGGGTTGTCCTTCCAGCCGTCGCTGGAATCCGCCTTCGACCAGCACTATCGCCGCAGCAATACGACCGTGGCGCGTTTCGCGTTGCTATCAGGCCTCGTTCTGAACCTGACCTATGGCTACCTGGACGTCCTGCTGGGCCACGAGTTCGAGGGATTCCTGCTGATCGTCCGTTACCTGCTCATCACGCCGTTGTTGTGCGTGATTGCGCTGCTTACCTACACCCGGCTGTTTGAACGCTATTTCGAGCTGGTCCTTGGCTCAGCGGCACTGGTTACGTCAGTCGGTATCGCGACCTCGATCGCCGTGGCCTTCGATGATGTGGGGCACGCCTATTTCTTCGGCATCATCATCGTGAACCTGTATGCACAGGCGTTTTCGCGGATGCGCTTTGTGTCTTCCCTGTTCCTGGCGCTACTGAATGCCGTCATCCTCAATGCGGCCTACCTATTTGTCGCGCAGCCCGTCACCTTCGAATACGTTGTAACGGTGAACTATTTTCTGTTCACGACGATCGTCCTGGGTGCTGCCGTTTCCTACAGCCTCGAGCGCGCCCAGCGCCAGGATTTCCTGCAGGCACGTAGCCTCTCGGACAGTAACCGCGAACTGGAACGCAACTCGCGGACCGATCCGTTGACCGGCCTGCCAAATCGACGTTGCCTGACCGAGGACCTGGCAAGGCTTGCCGAACGCGTACGCAATGGTGGTGGCCGCTATACGGTGTTGCTGGTTGATATTGATCACTTCAAGAAGATCAACGATACCTACGGCCATGATTGTGGCGACAAGGTCCTGCAGCGATTTGCCCTGACCCTGCGTCGCTACCTGCGCGGGGCCGATATTGTCGGGCGCTGGGGAGGCGAAGAGTTCCTCGTTGTGCTGCCGAATGCCCAGGGACCCGGGGCGCGACTGGCCGCGCTCAAGTTGAACCGGGCAATCAGGGAGACCAGCTTCACGCATGAAGGGAAGAGGCTCGCGATAACCGCTACTTTCGGCGTGGCCGAAGGTGGTTCAGGCACGAGCGTGGATGAAGTTATCCGCCGCGCCGATGCTGCGCTCTACGAGGGCAAGCGTGCCGGACGCGATACCGTGATCCTGAATGTAGAAACTCACGAAACGCTCAAGTCGCCGCTACGCGCCACGGAATAGATTGGAGGTGGTGCAAGAAAAAGGCGGCCCGAAGGCCGCCTTTTCGAGTTGTGCAGGAGTGATCAGTTGTCCTGCACGCGAACCGCTTCGATGTTGGCCAGCGAATTTGCTGCAAAGACGGTGTAAATCGCCCCGTCAGCGAAATCCAGGGTGACATCAATAACGGTGGTGCTGGTTCCGGTCGCGTTCACCTTGATGTTGTGAGAACCCGCTGCAAGCGGCAGGTAGTCGGAAACAGCCTTGAATGGCACATCGGTGAGAACGATCGCGTCATCGACGAGTACGTCCACGTTCGGTGCATCCGGCGATGCATGCACGACGCGCACATGGGCGTCGCCGGCAGCAGGTTCACTGAGGTCATCCATGGGAGCGATGGCCTCGATGCTGGCAACGAAATCCACGGCAATTGCGCTCGTGGCGGACGTCGCCGCCAGTTCGAGGTCGACATCAATCACCGGCGTCGTTGTACCGGTCGCCGTGACCTGCACATTGGTCGTACCCGACGGTACCGTGAGGTAATCCGAAACGGCCTTGAACGGCACGTTTGTCAGCACCTGCGCACCATCGACATAGACATCCACATTCGGCGCGTCCGGCGACATGTGTGCTGCGCGGAGCAGGGCGCGGTTGTCATTCAGCTCGATGGTCGGCGCGGCGCTGTCACCAGTCAGGGCGACAAGTTCGATCGGCGATACCGGGTTTTCGCTTGGCAGGGCAACAACCGTCAGCTGAGCCCCTTCAGGAAGGTCTATAGCGCCGGAGTCGAAAACGACGTCAGTCGTGCCGGTTGCGGTTACCCGGATGCGATATTCACCGGCAGCAATCTCGAGAAAGCCCGAAGCGTCCGCAAATGCCGCGTTGCTCACGGCCGGTGAGGCCGCACCGAGATCAGCGTCCGCTGCCGTCACATAGACATCAACGGCAGGTGCCGTCGCGGCGCCGTGAACGACCCGTACCGCAAGGTTGCCCGCGGCAGGCGCGGTGACCGAGTCGTCGAGCACGATGGCCTCGATGCTGGCGAGGCTGTTCGCGGCGATTACCGTGTACGGAGTGTCTGGCGTCAATTCGACGTTATCCAGTGCCAGGGCCGTCGTGTCGGTACCGGTGGCATTTACCGCGACGTCGAAACCTGTTGTCGGAACGTCAAGATATCCGGATGCACCCTTGTACGGTACGTCTTCGAGCACGATGTCACCGTTGACGAGCACGTCGACATTCGGTGCATCCGGTGACCCGTGCAGGACACGCAATTGCGCGGTCGGGGTCACGACCGGGTCATCGTCGTCGTCATGCAGGCAGCCACCCAGGCCGAAGGCCAGCACGGTGGCGAGGAGGGAAGTCAGAAGGCGTTTCATGATGTACAGCTCCATTCAGGGGTATGGAGCTTCTAAACCTATACAAAAACGATACAACTTCAAGAGGTGGACTCGAATAACGGGTATTACGCAGCTTTTTCTCGACTTATCGTAAAATTACTTTAACTTTTCCTATACATGGCGACCCCGGGCCGGTCCGGGTTTAGCCTTTACCCATCGAAAAAGCCGCCCGAAGGCGGCTTTCCGGCTTGCAGGCTGTGGCGGCGAACTCAATCGCCCAGGCGCGACCTGACTTGTGAAAATGCCTCTTTCAGGTCCTGCCAGGCACTGTGCGCCTTTTCCTTGCGCTCTTCCCATTCATGCTCGGCGGCCTCCTTGAGTTCGAAGGTCCGCGCTTTGGCAGTCTTGAGCTTGTCGTGAATTTCCTCGGCAGCTTTTGGATGCTCGGCGCGAACGTCCGCCTCGATGGCGTCAATCTGGCGCTCCATGGCATCCAGCTCGCCGGACAGGTTGTGCAGGAATTGTTCCTTGTCGCTCATGACGGCTCCTTATTCAGGTGGAACATACCTTCAGTTTAATCAAGGAATCGGCCAGTTTCCTGCCATCGATGCCCCAATCTCCACCTCAGTCGCGAGTTTCCCGGCTTTCGCCGCGCAGTGAATCGATCTCCCGGGCGACGTGGTCCGGTGAGGTCGTGCCACGCGCGATGACCGAGTACGCCGCCGGGATGATGAACAGCGTCAGCAGCGTGGCGAACATCACGCCAAAGAAGATGGTCACGCCAATAGCCTGGCGGCTTTCGGAACCCGCGCCGCTCGCGAGCATCAGCGGCAAGGCGCCGAAGGACGAGGCGAAGCTGGTCATCAGCACCGGGCGCAATCGCACGCCGGCAGCGTGCACGATGGCTTCAGTGAATTCCGTACCGCGATCGCGAAGCTGGTTGGCGAATTCAACGATCAGCACGCCGTTCTTCGCCGCAAGCCCGATCAGCAGGATCATGCCGATCTGGCTGAAGACGTTGACCGAAACGCCCCAGGCCCACATGCCGAGCAGCGCACCGGTTACCGCGAGGGGTACGGTAAACATGATGACCAGCGGGTGGCGGAAGCTTTCGAACTGCGCGGCGAGCACGAGATAAACCACCACCAGCGCAATCACGAAGGTGAAGTACAGCGAGCGTCCGGATTCCTTGAACTCACGCGACTCACCGTCGTAGCCGAGCTGGATGTCGTTCATGTTTTCCAGCACGTACTTCTCGATGGCGGCGAGTCCCTCGCCCAGCGAAACACCCTCCGCAAGGTTCGATGTCACCTCGATGGCGCGCAGGCGGTCGAAACGGTTCAGTTCCTTGGGTCCGGCTTCTTCCGAGATGTTGACCAGGTTGCCGAGCGAGACCAGTTCGCCGGTCGAGTCCGAGCGCACGTAGATGTTGTAGAGATCCGTCGGCGTGGCACGGTCTTCCTGTTCTGCCTGCAGGA
>JAWWBT010000035.1:0-17348 GCA_033720815.1 Gammaproteobacteria bacterium
CTCGGTCAGCTGCTTGCCACCGAAGGCCTGGTCACGCGTGTAAATGATCTTGCGGTCATGCAGTACGCTGAACGTCGTTGCCGTCGCGCCAAAATCCACCAGGGCGATGGTCTTGTCGAGACCCTCGTCGACCATCTGGTAGGTTAGCAGTTCACAGGCATTTTCCAGAGCGTAAGCTTCGATATCGACGACCGAGGCGTTGAGTCCGGCCACTTCCAGCGCGGCTTCGCGCGCCTCGACGTTCTCGCGCCGGGTCGCAGCCAGCAGCACGTCGACCATTTCAGGGTCGTTCTGCGACGGGCCAAGGATTTCGTAGTCGAAGCTGACTTCTTCCAGCGGGAAGGGGATGTACTGGTCGGCCTGGAGCTCGATCTGCTCGCCAAGCTCCTGGTCGGAGAGCGTGCCAGGCATCGGGATCGTCTTGGTGATCACCGACGCGCCGCCGACGGCTACCGCCGCGTCCTTGACGCGCGAACCGGCTCTTTTTGCCGCTTTGCGAATTGCTTCACCGACAGCCTCGGGATCCGAGATTACCTTGTCGGTCACGGCATTCGGTGGCGTGGCTTCAGCGCCGTAGGTCTCCACCTTGTAGGTATTGCCGGACCGACTGATCTCGATCAGCTTCACGGATGATGCGCTGATGTCGATCCCCAGTTTCGGCTTCGTCTTCGACTTGAAGAGCACGGCTTTTTCCTTTTTCTGACGGCAAGTTAGGACAATTTGATCGTCCAGAGCCTTAACTACTAGTCTCAACTATATATCAATAAAACGGTAAATCAAATATAGGGGTCGCCGGACCGTGACGCGGGTCCTATAATGCCCCCTTGCCCAGAAGGCACCGGAATAAAATGTCCCGAAAAAAGCGACTCCTTATATATCTACTCGCCCTCGGCTTCACAGGCGCGCTGCTCGGTGGCCTGACCATCCTTGGGGCCTATGTCTACTATGCTCCGACGCTGCCCGAGGTGTCGGAGCTGAAGGATGTGCAGTTCCAGGTTCCCCTGCGGGTGTATTCGAGCGACGGCAAGCTCGTCGCGGAATACGGCGAGCAGCGCCGGGTCCCGCTGACGCTCGACGAGGTGCCTGACGCACTGGAGCAGGCAATCCTTGCAGCCGAAGATGACCGCTTCTATTCCCACCCGGGTATCGACGTCATCGGTATTGCCCGCGCCATGTGGATGAACCTCAAGGCCGGTGAGATCGTGGGAGGTGGTTCGACAATCACCCAGCAGGTTGCCAAGAACTTCTTCCTCAGTTCCGAGCAGGTCCTGAGTCGCAAGATCCGCGAGGCTTTTCTTGCGCTGAAGATCGAGGAAGAGCTGAGCAAGGAGGAAATCCTTGCCCTCTATCTGAACAAGATCTACCTGGGCAACCGCGCCTATGGCGTGGGTGCCGCGTCCGAGATCTATTATGGCAAGCCGGTAATGGAGCTGAACCTGGCGCAGATGGCCATGATTGCCACGCTGCCGAAGGCGCCGTCGCGGTATAACCCGCTCGCCAATCCGGAACGGGCGCTGCAACGACGCGCCTATGTGCTCGGTCGCATGCTGGAACTCGACTATATCGGGCAGGCCGAATACGACGAGGCAATGGCGGCGCCCGTCACTGCGGAGTATCACGGCGTGAAGGTCGAGGTTGATGCTCCTTACCTCGGCGAGCTGGTTCGGGCGGACCTGATTTCCCGCTTTGGTGAAGAGGCCTATACAGCGGGCTATGAAGTAACCACCACGATCGACAGCCGGCAACAGCTTGCCGCCCGTCAGGCGGTTCAGGACGCCCTGCAGGATTATGACATCCGTTATGGTTACCGGGGCCCTGTGCGCCAACTTGGTGCAGAGGCGCAGGCCATGGCTGATGCGGCCTGGGAGCGGGTGCTGGCCGCCAGCGACGCCGATCCCGATGAGGCCGCCGCGCGAGAGCTGGATGAGCTAATGACGGGTGTTGCGGCGCCGGCACGCCTCAGGCCAGGTGTCGTGATGGCACTTGATGAGTCCGGGGCGCAGGTTTACCTGCGTGAATACGGCGTCGTGTCGCTCGGTATGGAAGGTATCGAGTGGGCGAAGCCGGTAGGCCCCGACGGTAACGTCGGTGCAACGCCGGAAGTGCCCGCTGATGTGCTTGCGATCGGTGACGTGATCTACCTTCGCGAAATGCCGCCGGCCGAAGATGAGCCTGTCGAGCAACAGGCAATGGAAGGCGAGGAAGGCTCGGCGCCGGTCGTGCGCTGGCGCCTTGCCCAGGTGCCGCAGGTGCAGGGTGCGCTGGTGTCGGTGTCACCCGATAACGGCGCCGTGCGCGCAATGGTCGGTGGGTACGACTATTACCTGAGCAACTTCAACCGGGTCACCCAGGCACAGCGCCAACCGGGCTCCTCGTTCAAGCCGTTCATCTACTCGGCGGCATTGGCCAATGGGTTCACGCCAGCCACCGTCGTGAATGATGCCCCGGTCGTCTTTGCGGACGACAAGCTGGAAGACGTCTGGCGTCCTGAAAACGACAGTGGTCGCTTCTATGGACCGACTCGCCTGCGCGAAGCGCTGGTGCGGTCGCGCAACCTTGTGTCCATCCGCGTACTGCAGGGGATGGGCATTTCAAATGCCGTGAATTACATATCCGGGAATTTCGGATTTGAACGTGATCGTCTCCCGCGTGACCTGTCGCTCGCTTTGGGCAGTGCTGCCTTCTCGCCAATGCAGATGGTGTCTGCCTATGCCGTGCTGGCCAATGGTGGTTACGAGTTTGAACCGTATTTCATCGAGCGAATCATCGGCCCGAAGGACGAGGTGATCTACGAATCCAATCCCCTGCTTGTCTGTGATGACGACTGCCGCAAGGCTGAAGAGGAATCATTGACTGGTGGAGAGGAATCGACTGCCGATTCGATAACTCCTGTGGTGGCAGCGCTGCCTGCGGAGAGCGTTGAAACCGAAGGGCTGGCTGCCGAGGCGCAGCTGGGTGGTGACATCGTGCGACCGAAGCGCTACGCCGAGTCGCTGCAGTCGCCGCAGGTCAACTACCTGATAACCGACATGATGCGCGATGTCATCCGTCGAGGTACCGGGGTCCGCGCGCGTGAACTCGGTCGGGATGACCTCGCCGGCAAGACCGGTACGACAAACGAATATCGCGATGCGTGGTTCTCCGGATTCAATGGCCGCGTCGCAACGACGGTGTGGGTCGGTTTCGATGACTTCACCTCGCTGGGCCGTGGTGAATACGGTGGGCGCGCGGCGCTACCGGCATGGATCGAATTCATGCGTGTGGCGCTGGATGGCATGCCTGAAACCGGGTTCGAACGTCCAGATGGCCTTGTGACGGTTCGCATCGATCCCGAAACAGGCCTGCTGGCGTCCGCAGAAAATCCGGATGCCATTTTCGAAACCTTCATCGAGGGCACGCTGCCAGAGCAGGAACAGCCCGGCGCAGGCAGGGATTCGCAGGACGGGACCAACGACGAGGAGACGGTCGAGCAGGACCTTTTCTGACGGGGCAGGACATGGCAAGACAGGCATGGGGCAGGACCGGCGACATGCGCCGGTTGTTGGCAACCGAAGCGGCGCGATTGCTGGCCGAGGATGAAGCCAGCGATTACCTGCAGGCAAAGCGAAAGGCGGCAGAGCGCTACGGTGTTTCCGAGCGTGACGGCGGGTTTCCGACGAATACCGAAATCGAGGCAGCGCTGGTCGAGCACCAGCGTCTCTTCCAGGGTGATTCCCAACCGAACGAACTGCGTCGCCTGCGCGAAGCGGCCGTCCAGGCGATGAAGCTGTTCCGGGATTACTCACCGCGGCTTGCGGGTCCGGTGCTCAGCGGCACTGCCAATGCGAACAGCGGGGTGCAGGTTCACCTGTTTTCGGATTCACCGGAACTGGTCGTGATGTTCCTGATCGATCACGAGATCCCGTTCGATACCCGCGAGCATCGTTTCCGGGATGGCAACGGCGAGCAGTTCACCGTGCCGGAATACCGATTCCTGGCCGGTGATGTGCGGATCGATGCTGCCGTATTCCCGGAAACCGCAATCCGCCGCGCGCCGCTTTCGCCGGTGGACGGAAAGCCGATGCAGCGAGCGGCGCTGAAGGATGTGGAACAGCTCCTTGACGGTGATTAGGAAGAATTTCCAGGCATGAAAAAAGCCGGCTCGGAGCCGGCTTTTTTCTGCGTACCGCGGGATCAGCGCTTGTCGATATCGACGTAATCGCGCTGGGCCGGCCCCGTGTACAGCTGGCGCGGGCGCCCGATGCGCATCGCCGGATCCGAGATCATTTCCTGCCAGTGTGCCACCCAGCCAACGGTACGGGCGATGGCGAACATCACCGTGAACATGCTGACCGGGATGCCCAGTGCGCGGTAGATGATGCCGGAGTAGAAGTCGACATTCGGGTAGAGCTTCTTCTCGACGAAGTAGTCGTCCTTCAGCGCGATTTCCTCGAGCTTCATCGCCAGCTCGAGCTGCGGGTCATTTTCCTTGCCGAGCTTCTTCAGCACCTTGTAGCACATCTCGCGGATGATCTTGGCGCGCGGGTCGTAGTTCTTGTAGACACGGTGACCAAAGCCCATCAGGCGGAACGGATCGTCCTTGTCCTTCGCCTTGTCCATGTACTTCGCGGCGTTGGAGATGTCGCCGATCTGGCCGAGCATCTTCAGTACGGCTTCGTTTGCACCACCGTGCGCCGGGCCCCACAGCGTGGCGATACCTGCGGCGATGGCGGCGTACGGGTTCGTGCCGGCCGAGCCCGCCAGGCGCACCGTCGAGGTCGACGCATTCTGCTCATGGTCGGCGTGCAGGATGAACAGCAGGTCGAGCGCTTCGGCTGCCACCGGGTCGATTTCGTAATCTTCTGCCGGTACGCCGAAGAACATGCGCAGCAGGTTCTCGCTGTAACCCAGGCTGTTCTTCGGGTGAATGAACGGCTGGCCCAGCGAATGCTTGTAGGCGGCCGCGGCGATCGTCGGGATCTTCGCGATGATGCGGCGGGCGAACAGGTCGCGCTGGGCCGGGTCACGAATATCCATGCTGCCGTGGTAGAACGCCGACAGGCTGCTGACGGTTGCCGACAGCATGGCCATCGGATGCGCATCGTAGTGGAAGCCATGGAAGAAGCGCAGCAGGGACTCGTTGATCATCGTGTGGTAGCGGATCGAGTCCTCGAATTCGTCGTATTCCTGCTTGTCCGGCAGCTCGCCATTCAGCAGCAGGTAGGAGACTTCCATGAAATTCGAGTTTTCGGCGAGCTGGTCGACCGGGTAACCGCGGTACAGGAGCACGCCGTTCTCGCCGTCGATGAAGGTGATGTCACTCTTGCAGCTTGCGGTGGCGCCAAAGCCCGGATCGAAGGTGAAGACGCCGTGGTTCTTGTAAAGGCCCGAGATGTCCAGCGTGGCGGGACCGATGGTGCCTTCAAGCAGCGGCAGTTCAGCTTCCGTGCCGCTCTCCGGGTTGATCAGTTTGAAGCTCTTGTCGCTCATTTCCGCTTGCTCCTGTAGTTCAGCGCATCGTCGGGTCTGGTCCTCGCTGCCTCTTGTCGGGCAGGTTCCGGACCGGGCGAGGCGTCCGAGGCTCCCGAATTCACGTGGGAACCGGTATTCGCGAAATAGGGTCGCGAAGCTGATGCCAGGCCGGATCAATGGCCTGCGAGGGGACGCCGGATGACCCCAGCGGGGACGAATTATAAAGGAAGGGGGTGCTGCATCACAGTCGCGCCGGTGCGCGAACAGCGTCGAAATCGTGAAATTTTGTACGACTTTGGTGGAAGGCGTACGCAAACAGGGCGCCACGGCAAAGCCGGGCGCCCTGTTGTCGCTCGTCCGATCCGGCAGGGAGCGGCAAGCGCTCCCTGTTGATCAGGAGGCGTTCTTCTTGCGGCCGAACTTCTTGCGGAAGCGATCGACGCGGCCACCGCTGTCGATCATCTTCTGCTTACCCGTGTAGAACGGGTGGCACTGCGAGCACACTTCCACGCTCAGGTCTTCGCCGTGGGTGGACTTCGTCTCGAAGCTGTTGCCGCAGCTGCAGGTCACCTTGACCGCGCTGTATTCCGGATGAATCTCGGGCTTCATGGTTCTTCCTCGGTATTCGTTGCAGGCACCCGTCAGCGGTGCCATTAGCGAGCCGCGCATCTTAACGGTAACGCTTCGATTCCGCAAGCGTTGGCTGGCACATGTCGCCAGCCTTCCTGGAGGTCTTCACCCATCCTGCGCCGAGCCTTCTTCTACCAGTCGTGCCCTGGTCGTGTCCTCACCCCGGATGGCTCGGGATTTTCGGAAAGTTTGTCATGAAGTTGGCCCAAGTGACTGAGTTTCTGTGGTTTTCCCATCTATCCACAGAATCTGTGGATAAGTCTGTGAATGAAATTCAAAAACTTCACTAAAACCCCTAAAAAAACGTGTTTTGTGTCAAAACGGCGAAAATGTGACCAATTGTAATTATCTATATAAAACAACAAGTTAAAAGGCCGTGGCCACGCTTTACCCATTCTGGTGAAGAATTCGCCGTGAAACATGTCCGGCTTCGGACCAACTGTGCATAACTGTCGGGGAGGCGATTCCGTGGAACCCTTGAATTGACAGGATTTTGTGAGCTTGGTCACGCTTTTCGGGTGGTTTCAGGCGTCGTCATCTCGGGCTGCAAAGAGCGCCCAGCCGCCATCCGCGGCGACCGTGAAACGGTACTCGATCGGCCGGCAGCAGACCGGGCAGTCCTCGATGAAATCGTGTGGGCCGGCGGCCGGGTCGGCTTCCGCTGTCACCGCTTCGCCACAGTAGGGACAGGTGAGTGCCTGCTGTACCAGTCCTTCCATCAGTCGCTGTCCGGCAGGAAGAGTGCCTGGACCTCGTTGAGGAAGGCCAGGCCGCTTGCCGTTGGTGCGAAGCCGCTCTCGCCGTGACGGTCCAACCAGCCATTTTCCTCCGCGCGCGCAAGACCGTCCTGCAACCAGCCCGCGTCGAGGCCGGTCCGCGACTCGAACAGGCCGTCCTCGACACCATCGGCAAGGCGGGTGGCATTCAGCATGAATTCGAAAACGAG
This sequence comes from Gammaproteobacteria bacterium, assembly GCA_033720815.1. Classification (GTDB taxonomy): domain Bacteria; phylum Pseudomonadota; class Gammaproteobacteria; order Natronospirales; family JAJUFS01; genus JAWWBS01. Next base: position 7,028 of record JAWWBT010000035.1, read on the forward strand.
ATCCCCAGCCGAAGGTTCCCGGCGGTCCTGCACCACATCGGTGCTCCCTGCGGTCTGCATGAATTTCTCGGGGTGGCGCTGGCGGGCCTCGCGGAAAATCCTGCCGTCGCGAGTGATCTTGCCGTGAGCTCCCGCGCCAATGCCCAGGTAGTCACCGAAGGTCCAGTAATTGAGGTTATGTCGTCCCTGCCGCCCCGGCTGGCTCCAGGCAGAGATTTCGTAGCGGCGGAAACCCGCATCCTCGAAGCGCTCCGAACAGGCGTCGAGAATATCGATTTGCAGGTCGTCGTCCGGCAGGCCTTCGGGGGGCTTCACCGCGAACAGCGTGTTCGGTTCAAGCGTCAGCTCGTAATGCGACACATGGGCTGGTTCGGCCGCGATGGCCTGTTCGACATCGGCAACGGCTCCCGCGACGTCCTGGCCCGGCAGGCCGAACATCAGGTCGAGATTGAAATTGGACAGGCCTGCGGCATGCAGTTCGTCGATAGCCCGGTGGGCAGCGTTGCCATCGTGGATACGGCCGAGAACCTTCAGCTTGTCGTCATCAAAGCTCTGCACACCGAGCGAAATCCGGTTGATGCCGGCGTGGCGGTAATCCGCGAAACGCCCGTGTTCGATGGTGCCCGGGTTCGCCTCGAGAGTGATCTCGATGTCGTCGGCGAAACCGAGCCGCGATTCGGCGGCGTCCAGTAGCCGCCCGAGGCTTTGCGCCGAAAAGAGGCTGGGCGTGCCGCCCCCGAAGAAAATGGCGCGCAACGGTCGGCCGGCGATGCCGTCACCGGCCATGTCGAGGTCGCGCAGCAGTGCCTCGAGATAATCCGTCTCGGGAAGGGTCTCCGGCGCGCGGTGACTGTTGAAATCGCAATAGGGGCACTTGCGCACGCACCAGGGCAGGTGCACATACAGCGTGAGCGGCGGCTCGACCACCATGTCAGCTTTCCAGGGCGTCGATCTGCAGCGCTGCCTGCAGGGCATCGAGCGCCTGCCCGCGATGGCTGAGTCGACCTTTTTCCTGCTTGTCGAGTTCTGCGGCAGAGCGCCCGTCTGGCAGCGGTTCACCGAACAGGAACAGGGGGTCGTAGCCGAAGCCGTTCTCGCCCCGCGACTCGGAGGCGATCCGACCTTCCCAGGTGCCGGTGACGATTAACGGGGTGGGGTCCTTGGCATGGCGCAGCAGTGCGATCACGCAGCGGAACCGCGCGGTGCGGTCCTCTGCGGGCACATCGCGCAGTGCCTCCAGCAGCTTTGCGTTGTTTGCCGCGTCGTCGCCGTCCTTGCCGGCGAAGCGCGCCGAATAGATACCGGGTGCGCCGTCCAGCACATCGACTTCCAGCCCCGAGTCATCTGCCAGTGCGGGGAGGCCGGTTTCGGCAGCCGCATGCCGGGCCTTGAGGATGGCGTTTTCAACGAAGGTAAGCCCGGTTTCTTCCGGGCCCTCGACGTTGAACTCCTTCTGCGCCTTTACCGTGACCCCCAGCGCCGCAAGGCGGTCCTGCATCTCTCGGACCTTGCCGGGGTTGCCGGTGGCCAGCACGAGGGTATCGCCGGGAATCCTGAAACTCATTTGACGTTGGACAGCAGCGTGCGCTGCTTCGAAACGAGTTCTGCAATACCGCTGGAAGCAAGGTCGAGCATCTGGTCGAATTCCTCGCGGCGGAAGGCGTGCCCTTCGGCGGTGCCCTGCACCTCGATGAAGGCGCCGGCATCGTTCATCACGACATTCATGTCGGTTTCGGCCTCGGAATCCTCGGCGTAATCCAGGTCGAGTACCGGCTCACCGTTGAAGATGCCGACGGAAACAGCGGCTACTGCGCCAACCAGCGGGTCCTTCTTCAGTTCGCCGCGCTCGACAAGGCGGTTCATCGCCATCGCCAGCGCCACATACGAACCGGTAATCGCGGCGGTGCGCGTCCCGCCATCCGCCTGCAGGACGTCGCAGTCGAGGGTAACGGTGCGTTCACCCAGTGCGCCCATGTCCATCACGGCCCGAAGTGAGCGGCCGATCAGCCGCTGGATCTCCTGGGTGCGGCCGGACTGCTTGCCACGGGCCGCCTCGCGCATGCCACGGGTATGTGTTGCGCGCGGCAGCATGCCGTACTCGGCCGTGACCCAGCCCTGCTTCTTGCCTTTCAGCCACGGTGGCACGCGGTCTTCCACGCTGGCCGTGCACAGCACGCGCGTGTGGCCGAAGGAAATGAGGATGCTGCCCTCGGCGTGATGGGTGTAATCGGGAATGAGTTCGATGGAGCGAAGCTCGTCCGCCTTGCGCCCGCTTGGTCGCCCGGTCATTGACATGATGGCTCCTCGTTAAATTCGGAAACAATGAATGTAGGTATCAGGTGCTGGACCCGGACAAGCGTCCGGGTCCGGATTCAGGCGCGCAGTTCCTGCGCGATCCTGCGGATTATACCGTGTCGAAGCTTTCGAGTCGGAACGCGGTGGCGGTGACATTGTCCGAACTCGGCGAAGCCTTGGCCGCTGCTTCTTCCGCGAGTTCGTCGATCGTGTCCTGGAGGTCTTCGGAGGCATCCAGGCGCCTGGCCACGTCATCCATGTCCAGTGGCGCCCAGAAACCATCCGAGCACAGCAACAGGATGTCGCCGACTTCCAGCTGTTCCGCCTCGGCAATATCGATTCGCGGAACATCCGGCTCGCCACCGACGCATTCCTCGACGAAATTGCGCATCGGGTGCGTCAGCGTTTCTTCCTCGGTAATGGCGCCGCGCTGGAACAATGACTCCACCGCAGAATGGTCGCGGGTGCGGTTGAACACACCGCCCTTGCGGATGTGATAGACGCGGGAATCACCGACATGGGCCCAGCGAGCCGTGTCGCGAGAAATGATGCACAGGGTCACCGTGCTGCGCGGGCGCTGTTCCACCGGCTTCTTGACGCCGACGCGCACGACAGCCTGGTGGGCCTCTTCGATCACCTTGCGCATGAACGAGGCGGCATCGGCGGCGTTCGGCTTCTCCTCCTTGAACCCGGCGACGAACGTGTCCACCGCGGTCGCGGCAGCCAGTTCGCCGTCTTCATGGCCACCCATGCCGTCGCAGACCGACAGCATGACCTCCTCATCCGTGAACAGCACGCAGTGGCGGTCCTGGTTGACCTCGCGATCGCCAATCAGCGTGGCTTCGGCCGTTTCGAACTCCACGGTTCGTGGTCTCCCGTTTCCAGAAATGACTATGGCCGTATAATGCCAGCTTTGGCCGGGAGCGCCTAACGCGCATCCGGCCTCCACCATGACAGGGGGAGCCATGACCAGCAGCATGACCGGGTTCGCACGCCGCGAGCAGCGTGGCGAGTGGGGCAATTTCGCCTGGGAACTTCGCTCGGTGAATCATCGCTACCTCGAAGTGGGCATGCGCCTGCCGGAAGAATTTCGCCAGCTTGAAACCGCCATCCGTGAGCGGATCAACGCGAAGCTCGGTCGCGGCAAGGTCGATGTCGGCCTGCGCTGGGACAAGGCCGAGGCCGAGGATGTCGGGCTGGAGATCAACCTGCCGCTGGTGCGCCAGCTGCGCGATGCGCACCAGCAGCTGGACAAGGTGCTGGGCCACTCCGAAGGTCGTGCGCTCGGCGCGATGGACGTGCTGCGCTGGCCCGGTGTGCTGCGCGAAGCGGAGCGCGACCTGGAGCCGTTACATGCAGCGGCGCTGGACCTGCTGGATGCCGCACTCGATGACCTGGTGGCGAACCGCCAGGCCGAAGGCGAGCGGATTGCGGTGTTGCTGGAAGATCGGGCGGCGAGCGTGCAGGATATCGTCGGCAAGGTGCGGGAACGTATCCCGGTGATCAAGGAACGGCTGCGCGAGCGGCTTGACGCGCGGCTGGCGGAGGTCAGCGAGCAGCCCGACCAGGACCGGCTTGAACAGGAACTTGTCTACCAGGCGCAGAAGCTGGATGTCGACGAAGAGCTGGATCGTCTCGAGAGCCATGTCACCGAGCTGCGTGATGCGCTGAAGCGCGACGAGCCGGTTGGCAGGCGGCTGGACTTCCTGATGCAGGAATTCAATCGCGAGGCGAACACGCTCGGTTCGAAATCGCAGGACACGGAAACGACGCGCGCTTCGGTCGACCTGAAGGTGTTGATCGAGCAGATGCGGGAACAGATCCAGAACATCGAGTAGGCCGGGGATCTCCGGTCAACCTGAAACGAAATCGCAGTTCGGGGAACAAATGACCTCACAGAAGGGAAAACTCATCGTCATCAGCGCTCCCTCGGGGGCGGGCAAGACCTCGCTGGTGAAGGAACTCGTCCACGACAACCCGGACGTGGTCTTCTCGGTTTCCTACACCACGCGTTCGAAGCGCGACGGTGAGGTGGACGGGCGTGACTACCATTTCGTCAGCCGTCCCGAGTTCGAAAAGATGATCGAGCAGGACGAATTCCTGGAATATGCCCAGGTCTTCGACAACTACTATGGTACGGCGAAGGCCCAGGTCGAGAAGCAGCTCGAGCGCGGCAAGAATGTGGTGCTCGAGATCGACTGGCAGGGCGCCCAGCAGGTGAGGGAGGCCTGGCCGGGAGCCGACAGCGTTTTCATCCTGCCGCCGTCCCGCGGTGAGCTGGAGCGCCGCCTCCGCACCCGCGCCACCGATACCGATGAGGTCATCAACCGGCGCCTGCGCGATGCGGTGGCCGACATGTCGCACTGGGAAGAATTCCGCTACGTGGTGGTCAACGACCAGTTCGCCGAGGCCCTGCAGGAACTGCAGCGAATCGTGCGCGGCCGTGGCGAGCAGTGCCGCGCCGATCGCGCGGAACTCAAGCCGCTGGTACGTTCGCTGTTGGCCCGCGGCCAGGGCGACGATGCTGCCGAAGACCGGACGTCACCCCCCGGGGCTGCCCCAAGCACCTGATTCGGCAGCCAAAACTGCGCGATTGCTGGCCAGCAGGCCACCAGCTGGGTTAAACTGGTGGGCCGTCTCCGGACTCACAGTCATCTGATTTAATTGAGGTTCCCGCAACCATGGCACGCGTAACCGTTGAAGATTGCCTGAATAACGTCGATAACCTGTTCGAGCTGGTGCTCGTTGCGACCAAGCGCGCACGCCAGCTTTCCAATGGCGCCGAAGCGCAGCTGGAATGGGAAAACGACAAGCCGACCGTGATGGCCCTGCGCGAAATCGCCGAAGGCCTCACCCAGCCTTCCGTGCTCGACGAAGCCGACGATCCGCTCGCTGCCGAAGCTGAAGCTGCCGCCGAGGAAGAAGCCGCGGCCGCTGAAATCGAGAGCGAGGCGGCTGCAGCCGCTGCGGAGGATCCGGCGCCGAGCCTGTAAGGCCAAGTGAGGAACACCGCATGAATTACGCCGCTTCCATCTTTGCCCGTGCCGGGAAGGGGAAGCGGCATGCCGGTGTCGACGACCTGCTGACGCGGGCGAGGAAATACCTCACCGACGAGCAGGTTTCCGATATCGAGCGCGCCTACCAGTTCGGCGCGGCGGCCCACCAGGGCCAGAAGCGAAAATCGGGTGAGGATTACATCACCCACCCCGTGGCAGTCGCCGGCATCCTTGCCGCCATGCGCATGGATCCTGCCACCCTCATTGCCGCCATCCTGCATGACACCCTTGAAGACACTCCCGTAACCCGCGAACAGGTCGTCGACCAGTTCGGCGAGGAAGTCGCGGCGCTTGTCGACGGTGTCTCGAAACTCACGCAGATCAAGTTCCGGTCCAAGGCGGAAGCGCAGGCGGAGAATTTCCGCAAGATGCTGCTCGCCATGGTGAAGGACATCCGCGTCATCCTGGTGAAGCTCTCCGATCGCCTGCACAACATGCGCACTCTCGGCGTGATGCCACCCGCAAAGCGACGTCGCATTGCGCGCGAAACGCTCGATATCTACGTCCCGATTGCCAACCGCCTCGGCATGAACGATTTCCGCCTCGAACTGGAAGACCTGGGCTTCCAGGCCATGCACCCGAATCGCTACAAGGTATTGAAGAAGCGCCTGAAGAAGGCGCGCGGCAACCAGAAGGAAAGCCTCAAGACCATTTCGCAGGGATTTCGCGAAGCGCTCGAGCGCGAGGAAATACCGGGCGAAGTGGTGGGCCGCGAAAAGCACCTGTACTCGGTCTACAAGAAGATGAAGGAAAAGGCCCTGTCGTTCAGCGAGGTGCTGGATGTCTACGGTTTCCGCATCATCGTCGACAGGGTCGATACCTGTTACCGCGTGCTGGGTGTCGTGCACAACGTCTTCAAGCCGGTGCCGGGCCGTTTCAAGGATTACATCGCCATCCCGAAGACCAATGGCTACCAGTCGCTGCATACCGTGCTGTTCGGCCCCAGCGGTGTGCCGATCGAAGTGCAGATCCGCACTGCCGACATGGACAAGATCGCCGAGCGCGGCATTGCCGCGCACTGGCTCTACAAGACCGGCGCGCAGGCCAGCACGTCACCGGAAGCGCGCGCTCGGGAGTGGTTGCGCTCGGTGATGGAGATGCAGAAGGGTTCCGGCGACTCGATGGAATTCCTCGAGAACGTGAAGGTCGACCTGTTCCCCGACGAGGTTTACGTCTTCACGCCGCAGGGCGATATCCGTCGCCTCCCTCGCGGCGCGACGGCCGTCGACTTCGCCTATGCCGTGCATACTGATGTCGGCAACAACTGTGTTGCGGTGAAGATCGATCGTCGCCTTGCACCCTTGCGCACGCCGCTGGTGAATGGCCAGACGGTGGAAATCATCACCGCACCGAAAGCAAAACCGAACCCGGCGTGGCTGAATTTCGTCGTGACCGCGAAGGCGCGCGCCAACATTCGCCACTTCCTGAAGAACATCAAGCACGAAGAGGCGATCGAACTGGGTCGCCGCCTGCTGGCGCGTGCGCTCGAGACGCACAAGCTGAAGATCAAGCACCTCGACAAGGAACGGACGCAGGAAATCCTCGAGGAGTTCAAGCTGGACAGCTTCGATGACCTGCTTGCGTCAATCGGGCTCGGCGAACGCCCCGCACCACTGGTGGCACGACGCTTCGTGATTGACCTGGCGGATGATGAAGAGACTGCCGAGGGTCCGCTGTCGATCAGTGGTACCGAGGGCATGGTCGTGTCGCTGGGTCGCTGTTGTCATCCGATTCCCGGTGACGAGATCGTCGGCTATCTCTCAACCGGCCGCGGCATCGTCATTCATCGTGACAGCTGCCCGAACCTTGTCGAGTACCGCGAGCACCCGGACAAGTGGATCGAGGTGCAGTGGGAAAAGGACATCGAACGCGATTTCACCGTCGAGGTGCGCATCGAGGTCGTCAACACGCGCGGTGTACTGGCGACCGTTGCAGCGACGATTTCGGAAATGGGTTCGAACATCGAGCAGGTCAACGTGCAGGAGCGCGACGGCTCGACTTCCGTGATGAACCTGCTGTTCTCGGTCCATGACCGCAAGCACCTGGCGAACATCATGCGGTCGATTCGCAAGATGCCGGATGTGCTGAAGATGACCCGCACCCGAACGTGAGGAGCTTCGGCTTTTCCGCTCATGCGGCGCGCCCTTCAGGTCATAAAAATACGCATCGTCTTACGGCAAAGCCCTGGCTCCCTCAATCACCCGCCAGTAAGGCGAAGCACAAGTTAGCCACGCACCTTTAGTCATCCTTCCCATTCGCCGGTAGAATCGTCGCAGGTCACACTTTCGAGGAGCGACGATGTCCCGCGAAATCATTTCCACCGACAAGGCGCCAGCTGCAATTGGCACGTATTCGCAGGCCGTGAAGGTCGGCTCCACGGTTTACCTTTCCGGCCAGATACCGCTCGATCCGGCGACCATGGAAGTGGTCGATGGACCCATCGAGAACCAGATCAATCGCGTCTTCGAGAACCTCGCCGCGGTGATGGAAGCTGCCGGTGGTTCGATGGCGAACATTGTGAAGCTGAATATCTACCTCACCGACCTCGCGAATTTCGCCAAGGTGAACGAGGCGATGGCGAAGGTATTCGACGAACCCTATCCGGCGCGCGCCGCCATCGGCGTGAAGGAATTGCCGAAGGGTGTGCCTGTCGAAATGGATGCCGTAGCCGAGGTCTGACGACAGGTGGCAACGGCAGGAAAGGAAGCAGCCAACGCGCCCGATGCGAGAACGCTCGCGATCACGCGTCTGAAAGGTGTCGGGCCGCAGCTGGCGGAGAAGCTGGAAAAGCTCGGTGTCCGAACCTTGCAGGACCTGCTTTTCCACCTGCCGGCGCGCTACGAGGACCGCACTCGCATCGTGCCGATCGGCAGCCTGGTGCCGGGCCAGGCTGCCGTGATCGAGGGCGAGATCGAGCACTCGGAGATTGCATTCCGCGGTCGGCGCACCTGGTTGCTGCGCATTGCGGATGGCACCGGTAGCCTCACCCTGCGGTTCTTCTATTTCTCGAATACACAGTCGAAATCCGCACAGCGTGGCCAGCGTGTGCGTGCCTTTGGCGAGGTGCGTCGCGGCAAGCACACGCTCGAGATCATCCATCCCGAATACCGCGTGCAGCGCGAGAACGACGGCGGTGTCGTCGAGGAATCACTGACCCCGGTCTACCCCCTGACCGATGGCGTGACCCAGGGTCGACTCCGCGCATTGACCACGCAGGCGTTGAACATGCTGAAGCGCGGCAAGTTGCAGATTGCCGAGTTGCTCGATCCCGCGTTGCTGCCCGAGGCGAAACATCCTTCGCTGCTCGATGCCCTGTTCTACGTGCACCGCCCGCCACCGGAGGCCGACCTGCATGCCTTGCACGAAGGCGAGCATCCCGCGCAGCGCCGGCTGGCATTCGAGGAATTGCTGGCCCATCACCTTTCGCTTCGGCAGCTGCGTCGGGATGCGCACCAGGTCAGTGCCCTGCCGTTGCAGGGCGGTGGCGAGCTGCAACGGCGCTTCCTGGATGCATTGCCGTTCTCGCTGACCGGTGCGCAGTCGCGGGTCGTTGATGAAGTGTCGGCCGATCTTGCAAAGCCGGTACCGATGATGCGCCTGGTGCAGGGTGATGTCGGCTCGGGCAAGACGGTTGTTGCAGCACTCGCCGCGCTGTCGGCTGTGGAGTCAGGTAGGCAGGCGGCAATCATGGCGCCGACCGAATTGCTGGCGGAACAGCATTTCCGCAATTTCCTCGATTGGCTGGAACCGCTGGATGTTCGCGTGGCGTGGCTGTCGGGCAAGCTGAATGCCTCGCAGCGACGCGAGCAGCTGGAACTCGTTTCGAGCGGTGAAGCGGGCGTCGTTGTCGGTACGCATGCGCTGTTCCAGGAGGGTGTGGACTTCCACTCGCTGGCACTGGTCATCATCGACGAGCAGCATCGCTTTGGTGTTCACCAGCGACTCAGCCTGCGCGAGAAAGGGGCAAGCGGCAGCGATGCGCCACACCAGCTCATCATGACTGCAACACCCATACCGCGAACGCTCGCCATGACGGCCTATGCCGACCTCGATACATCGGTGATCGACGAACTGCCACCGGGCCGCACGCCAGTGCAGACGGTCGTCATCAATGAATCACGCCGCAGCGAGGTGGTCGCGCGCGTAAATGCCGCAATCGATGACGGTCGCCAGGTTTACTGGGTCTGCCCGCTGGTCGAGGAATCCGAGGTGATGCAGTACGAGGCCGCCGAGGATACGCACGTGGCCTTGAGCGAGGCATTGCAGGAACGTCGCGTCGGTCTCGTGCATGGCCGCATGAAACCCGCCGAGAAGGAACGCGTCATGCAGGAATTCAAGGCAGGGCGCATCGACCTGCTGGTGGCGACAACGGTGATCGAGGTCGGCGTCGACGTGCCGAACGCCAGCCTGATGGTGATCGAGAATGCCGAACGCATGGGACTGGCGCAGTTGCACCAGTTGCGTGGCCGTGTCGGTCGCGGCGATGTCGCGTCCACCTGCGTGCTGATGTACAAGCCGCCGCTGTCACAGATGGCGAAGCAACGGCTCGGCGTGATGCGCGAAACCACCGATGGTTTCCGTATTGCGCAGGAAGACCTGAAGATCCGTGGGCCGGGAGAGGTGCTGGGAACGAAACAGACCGGCCTTGCGACGATGCAGGTTGCAGACCTCGTTCGCGATGCTGACCTGCTGCCCTGGGTGCAGAAGGTGGCCGAAGAGTTGCTCGACCAGCAACCGGATATTGCCGCGAATCTCGTGCAGCGTTGGCTGGCAGATGCGGCCCGCTACGCTCACGCCTAGCGGGTTTCTCAGAATTCGATCACGTTGCCGGCAACGATCTGGTAACTGTCCACGCCCGCATCGCGCGTCATTGGCGTGACGATGGCGAGGTAGTAGGTATCGGCAAAGGCAGAACGCAGGTTGCCGATGCGCAGTCCGATACCGACATCCGCAAACTGCCGGCTCCAGTC
>JAWWBT010000036.1:0-17063 GCA_033720815.1 Gammaproteobacteria bacterium
CGTTCCCGCTCGGTGAACACCATCCTGGCGAACTGATCGAGTCGATGGACTTCGATGGCGAAACACGGGACCTGCTGCTGCACGGCGCAGCACTGGAATGGCTTGGCATCGAAAAGGAGCGCTTCCTGTGAGCCGCGCCACCGTAAAGCTCGAAAACTCCACGGCAACGGTCGACCTGGCAAGTGGCACCAGCCTCGCGATCCCGCTGAGCTTCGATGAAAGGCAGCCGCGTTTCTTCGGCGCGCCGGGGGCACGCCGTGAATCGCTTCGATCCGGTGACTGGGTGGGCGATACAACGCAGGGTGGCAGTTGCAACGCCGAGGTGCTGACGCTGACCCCGCACTGCAACGGCACGCATACCGAATGTATCGGTCATGTTGTTGACCAGGAAATTGCCGTCGCCGACGCCGCGCCGGATGGGCTCATTGCTGCGATACTCACCAGCATCAGGCCCGAACCCGCAGGTGAATGCGGGGACAACCTCCCTCCGGATCTTCCCGAAGGGCAACCGGTCATCAGCCGTCGGCAACTGGTCGAAGCCCTAGGTGACATTAACGCCGACTTCCTGCACGCGGTCGTCATCCGCAGCCTGCCGAACACCCGGGCAAAGTGTCGCCGTGACTATGGTGATGGCGAAGCCGTTGCATTCGTTACGCCGAGCGCAACAAGCTGGCTGGTAGAACGCGGCTGCGAACACCTGCTGCTGGACCTGCCCTCACTCGATTTCATGAATGACAGCCAGTTGATGGCACACCGCATCTTCTTCGGCCTGCCGGCAGACAGCCACGACATCCGTGATGCGCGTCGTCCGCAATGCACGATTACCGAAATGATTTTCGTGCCGGACGACTGCGAGGATGGCCCTTGCCTGCTGAACCTGCAGATACCGGCATTCCTGACCGATGCCGTACCGAGCCGACCGATGATCTACGCACTGACAGAACAGGAAATGGATTGATGAAATTCGAAAACCACATGGACTTTGCCGCCGAGCTGGACCGCCAGGATCCGCTGGCCGGATTCCGCGAGAAGTTCCATATCCCGGTCCGTGACGGACTCGGCGAGGAAATCTATTTCTGCGGCAACTCGCTCGGCCTGCAGCCGAAGACAGCACGCGAATTCATCAACGAAGAACTGGAAGAATGGGAAAGCCTCGCGGTGCGAGGCCACTTCGCGGCAAAGCGCCCGTGGATGCCCTACCACGAATTCCTGACAGAGAAGACCGCGCGCCTCGTCGGCGCGAAGCCGGAAGAAGTGGTCAACATGAATTCGCTGACGGTGAACCTTCACCTGATGATGGTGTCGTTCTACCGCCCGACGAAACAACGTTACAAGCTGCTCATCGAGTCACCGGCATTTCCTTCGGATCGTTACGCCACCGAATCACAGGTGCGTTTCCATGGTTTCGACCCGGAGGATGCGCTGCTGGAAATCGCGCCGCGACCGGGCGAAGCGACCATTCGCCAGGAAGACCTTGAAGAGCTGATCGAGCGCGAAGGCGAAAGCATCGCGCTGATCATGCTGCCGGGGGTGCAGTACTACTCCGGCCAGGTCTTCGACATGAAGCGCATCACGGAGCTCGGGCACGAGAAGGGCTGCGTGGTCGGTTTCGACCTCGCACATGCGGTCGGCAACCTCGTCATGCAACTGCACGACTGGGATGTCGACTTCGCGGTGTGGTGCAACTACAAGTACATGAATGCGGGTCCGGGCGCCGTCGCAGGCTGCTTTGTCCACGAGCGCCATCATCATGCCGAGCTGCCGCGCTTCGCCGGCTGGTGGGGTCATGACAAGGAAACCCGTTTCCGCATGGGGCCGGAATTCATGCAGATCCGCACTGCAGAAGGCTGGCAGCTTTCCAACCCGCCGATCCTTGCGCTCGCGCCGATCCTTGCCTCGCTGGAAATCTTTGATGAAGCCGGCATGGACGACCTGCGCACGAAATCCGAGCAGCTCACCGGCTACCTTGAATTCCTGCTGAAGGATCGTCTCAAGGATCGCATCGAGATAATCACTCCCGCCAATCCTGCCGAACGTGGCTGCCAGCTCAGCCTGCGCGTGGTGACCGGCGAGTAAGGCGAAGGCAAGCGACTCTTCAAGGCGCTGGAAGACGGCGGCGTGGTCGGTGACTGGCGCGAACCCGATGTCATTCGTATCGCACCGGTACCGCTCTACAACCGCTACCTGGATGTTTTCGAATTCACCAACATCCTCGAAAAGGAGCTGGACGCATGAGCAACGCAGACGACAAGCGCATCATCATTTCCGGTGCGGGCCTTGCAGGCTCGCTGCTTGCCGTGATGCTGGCCCGTCGTGGTTTCGAGGTAACGGTTTACGAAAAGCGCGCCGATATGCGTCGCGCGGAAATGTCCGCCGGTCGCTCGATCAACCTGGCCCTGGCCTCGCGTGGCATCAAGGCACTGCTGCATGCCGATGTGATGGACAGGGTGAAGCCACTGATGCTTCCGATGCCGGGCCGGATGCTGCACAACCGCGAAGGCGAACTGAAATACCAGGCCTATTCCCGCAACCCGGATGAAATCAATTATTCCGTTTCGCGTGGCGAGCTGAACAAGGTGCTGATGGACGCCGCCGAGGAAACCGGGCGCGTGAAGGTACTCTTCGAGCATGCCATCGAGGACATGGATTTCGGCAGTCGGACGCTGGTAGTCAGGAACGAAGAGACCGGCGAGACGCTGACGGAGAGTGGTGTCCCTGTGCTCGCTGCCGACGGTGCCGGATCACCGGTACGCAAGGCAATGGCGGAAAAGCTCGGCATTACCAACAGCGAAGACATGCTGGACCACGCCTACAAGGAACTGACCATCCCGCCGGCAGACGGCGGCGGTTATCGCATCGAAAAGGAAGCGCTGCACATCTGGCCGCGAGGCGGCTTCATGCTGATTGCCCTGCCCAACCTGGATGGCAGCTTCACCGTCACGCTGTTCATGGCGAAGGAAGGCGAAAATTCATTCGCCTCGATTACCGACGGCGATACGCTGCGTGCATTCTTCCAGCGCGAGTTCCCGGACGCGCTGGAACTCATTCCCGACCTGGAAACGGATTTCTTCAATAACCCGACCGGCGCGCTGGGTACCGTCCGCTCCGAGCCCTGGCATCACGAGGATATTGCCTGCCTGGTCGGCGATGCGGCGCACGCCATCGTGCCCTTCCATGGCCAGGGCATGAACTGCGCCTTCGAGGATTGCGTCGAAATCGATGAGTTGCTGGAGCGGCATGGTACCGACTGGGCGCGCGTGTTTGCCGACTACACGAAAGCGCGCAAGCGCAACGGAGATGCCATTGCCGACATGGCGCTGGAAAACTACGTGGAAATGCGCGAATCGGTGCGCGACCCGCGTTTCCACCTGAAGAAGGAACTCGAGTTCCTGCTCGAGGGCGAGATGCCGGACCGCTTCATCCCGCGCTACTCGATGGTGATGTTCCACCCGGAAATCGACTACGCGGATGCCTACGAGCGCGGTCGCATCCAGACGGGCATCCTGGAGGAACTGCTGGATGATCGCGAGGACGTCGCCACCGTGGACCTCGACAAGGCCCACGAGCTGGTAAAGTCGCGGCTCGGCTGAAGCGTCGACAACCCGAACAAGAAACGGCCCGCAGTGCGGGCCGTTTTTCATTGATGCTCCCGCAGCGGGTCAGGTCTTGCTCAGCTCGACGAAATCGTAGCCATACGGGTTCTTGTCATCGGCCTCGTGAGACACGCGCGAGGTTTCCTCCCAGCCGAAATTCAGCGGCGGGAAATGCGTATCCGCATCGAAGCTCTGCTTGATCTCGGTAATGTAGAGTTTTTTCGCGTGCGGCAGGAAAGCGGTATACAGGGTAGCCCCGCCAATCACCATCACTTCATCGACGCCATCGGCAGCCTTCAGCGCGGCATCCAGGCCATCCTTGAAACTGTTCACCACCGTCGCACCGTCTACCGAGAAATTAGGGTCGCGTGTCACGATGATGTTCTCGCGGCCTTCCAGCGGCTTGCCGATCGACTCGTAGGTCCGGCGCCCCATGATGATGGGCTTGCCCATGGTGAGCTCTCGAAAGTGTTTCAGGTCTGCCGGCAGGTGCCACGGCATCCCGCCGTCCTTGCCGATCCCCCGGTTGTCGCCCATGGCGACGATCATGGCAATGCGCATGTCCCCTAACCCCTCGCTGTACTGCTAATTTCGCTACAAGTGATGATGAATCGGCCACTTTACCGAAAAAATTCCGCCTGTTGCCGGACGATAATCCCACTATCACCCGCCTGAATGACATCATTTCTGCGGAATTCGCTTCAATTTGCGCATCATCGCTTCACATTGGCCGCGTTTTTCCGGTGTTGGCGACGATTTGACGCGCTGTATCAGGACGTTACGGTAACAGGGTTTTTCTCAGGCTGCACCCGGGAGCAACGATGAAGGTTCATCCAATCGTTTTCTATGTTTCTGCCTCGGTGATCCTGGCCTTCGTCTTCGTCGGCGCGGCGTTCTCCGAGCCGACCGCCGAAGTCTTCGGCGTGATCCAGGATTTCATCATCGGCAAGCTGGGCTGGTTCTACATCCTGTCCGTATCCTTCTTCCTCGGTTTCGTCATCTGGCTGTTCTTCAGCCGGTTCGGATCGATGAAACTCGGCAAGGAAGACGACGAACCCGATTTCAATCGCTTCACCTGGTTCGCGATGCTGTTCTCGGCCGGCATGGGTATCGGCCTGCTCTTCTACAGCGTGGCCGAACCGATCCTGCACTTCAGTGCACCGCCGAACGCCGATGCGGGAACGCTCGCCGGCGCGCGCGAAGCGATGAAGTTCACCTTCTTCCATTGGGGCATGCACGCCTGGGCGATCTATATCGTTGTCGGGATGGCGCTGGCCTTCTATTGCTTCCGGCATGACCTGCCGCTGACGATCCGTTCCACGCTGTACCCGCTGCTCGGCAAGCGAGTGAACGGCTGGATCGGCAATACCGTCGAAATCATCGCGGTTTTCGGCACGCTGTTCGGCATCGCCACCTCGCTGGGCCTCGGCATCATGCAGATCAACCGCGGCCTCGAATACCTCGGGCTGGTCGACTTCTCGACCCAGAACCAGATCCTGCTGATTGCCGGTGTCACCGCTGCGGCGACGATCTCGGTCGTATCCGGGCTCAACAAGGGTATTCGCCGCCTATCGGAGATCAACCTGGTGCTGGGCCTGATTCTCGTGTTGTTCGTATTCATTGCGGGCCCGACGGCGTTCCTGCTGATGACCCTGCCGCAGAACATCGGTGCGTACCTTTCCAGCGTGGTCGAGCTGTCGTTCAACACCGACGCCTACCAGGGCCAGGACTGGCAGAAGGGCTGGACGATGTTCTACTGGGGCTGGTGGATGTCCTGGTCACCGTTCGTCGGCATGTTCATTGCGCGCGTTTCGCGCGGCCGCACCATCCGCGAATTCATCGGTGGTGTTCTGCTGGTACCGACGCTGCTGACCTTCATCTGGATGGTGGTCTTCGGCAATACCGCGATCTGGATGGAGCTGTTCGGCAATGGCGGCATCGTCAGTGCCGTGAACGAAAGCGTGGATACCGCGCTGTTCGTGATGCTCGACCAGCTGCCGTTCGCGGCGATTACCTCGACACTGGCGGTCATCGTCATCACGACCTACTTCATCACGTCATCCGACTCGGGGTCACTGGTGATCGATATCCTGACCTCCGGTGGTGACCTGAACCCGCCCAAGGGCCAGCGTGTCTTCTGGGCGCTGACCGAGGGTGCAGTAGCCGCCGTGCTGCTGCTCGCCGGCGGCCTGGGGGCCTTGCAGACCGCCGCCATCACGACCGCGCTACCATTCTGCGTGGTAATGCTGTTCATCTGCTGGGCGCTGGTACGGGGCCTGCGCCGTGACTACAAGGACAAGGGGATCTGACATGGCTGAAGACTGGAAAGACGAACTGAAGAAAGTGGTGGAATCCAAGCCGGCCAACGTGCCGAAGCAGGATCGCGACTTCGTCGAGTCGAGCCGCCGCGAACTGGCGGCCTTCGTCTCCGAAACCGTATTGCCCGCCTTTCACGCACTGAAGGACGAGCTGGAGCAGTACGACCGCGAGGTAAGCATCGACGAGCGCACCTACCAGGCGGCGATTCATGTCTTCAAGGACGGCAAGGAAGAGTACTCCTACGGTATTCGCGGCAACATCTATCACCGCATGACCTTTGCCTTCCCGGAGATCGACCAGGACAACGAGCCGCGCATTGCCAGGGCCGAGATCATTCCGAGCCAGGGCAGCAAGCGCGAGTACGATCTCAAGAAATTCACGCACGACGGCATCATCAAGGATTTCCTGAAGGAATACGCCAACTGGGCCGAATGACGTTGCCGCTAAAATAACGGGAGAAAGAACATGCGATACCTGCTGCTTGCCATGCTGCTTGCGGTGCCTTCTATCACGATGGCTGCCGAGCAGGACAACAGCAAGGACGCGGAAAAGAGCAACGGCGAAAAGATCGCCGACCTGCGCGCACGTATCTCCGCGCTGGAATCGCGCATCGAGGAAGACATCATCAACGGTGAGGAAGAAGACACCGATGAGGACCAGGAAGGCAAGGACGACTTCAATGAAATCGGCGGTGCACTGTGGCTGAACTACGCGCTGCGTGACTACTCGGAAACCAGCAAGAGCCAGGGCGGTGATTTCCGCTTCGACCTTTTCCGCATCGACGCGAACGGTCGCGATGGTGACATGACCTGGTCGGGCCAGTTCCGCTGGTACCAGTACATGCGCGTCATCCATCACGCCTGGGTCGGCTGGGACTTCTCCGAAGACACGAACATGCAGATCGGCATCTCGCAGAAGCCTTGGGGCATCCAGCCCTACGCCTCGCACAGTTACTGGTTCGGTGTGCCCTACTACATCGGCTATGAAGACGACTACGACACCGGCGTGCGCTTCAAGACGGTACAGGGCAACTGGGACCTGCAGTTCGGCGTCTACAAGAACCCCGAATACAACAGCCCCGGCGTGCTGGGTCGCTACTCCTTCGATGTGGTTAGCGCCAACGGCAACAACAACGAGGAAGTGAACCAGCTCAATGCCCGCGTCGCCTACGACTGGTCACACGGTGAGGACTACAACACCGAACTGGGCTTCTCCGTCGAAACCGGCCAGCTCTACAACTCCGACACCGACGAGAACGGCGACCGCCAGGCCTGGGCCGTGCACCTGGATGGCGACTACGGCAAGTGGGGCATCGAGGCGGAATATTTCGAATACGATTACGACCCGGCAAACCCGGTGGGCGTGCCGGATAACGTGGTCGAATTCGGTGCCTTTGCGGGCAACTACACCGTTGCCGCGGCCGGCGAGATGTATATCTTCAACATCACCCGTGACTTCCCGCTGGATACCGGCCCGTTCACCAACGCACGCTGCTACTCCGACTACTCGGTGCTGAAGAAGAAGGACATCCCGAACGCCACCGACACGCAGTTGCACACCATCGGCTGTGCGCTGACTTCCGGCCCGGTATACACCTTCGTGGACATCATCCGCTCGAAGAACCACCACTTCCTCGGCGTGCCGTCGAACATCGCCTTCGCCCAGGGCGACCCGGACCCGAGCTGGAACACGCGGTTCAACATCAATATCGGGATCTATTTCTGATGGGTTTCCAGAACTCGGGAAACAGAAAGCCCGGCAAATGCCGGGCTTTTTTCAAGGTGAACCCTAATAGGGAGCACGAGCACGTCTCTCCATGATCGATGCTGTACACAGCCCGGAATGGAGATCCATCATGACAGCACCCTCACTCGCAAGAACCATTTACGCCTCAATTGCCCTTGCTGCAGTAATGCTTTTTTCCGAATCAATATACGCATCGGAGGACATAAGCCATCTTGTTCATGCTCAGGGTTGCCAGACAAATTGTGTGCGCATCGTCAATTTTCGCAACCGATTCACTCTTGTGGCTCTTGGCAACAATGGCGAAGCTTTCAGGATCGAGCAACTGGCGATTCCTGCCAATGCGAAACCCGACCAGGCAAACTGGGCATCTAGCGAAAATACCGTTTCAGCGTCCGGTGAGGACGAGGCCACTCAGCGTGTTTATTACCAGACCTATACCAGTCCCGCTGGAACATGGGTCGTCGTCACCCTAATCACATATGACGCAGAAGGGAATATCACCGATGTTCAATCAACAACCACTTTCTTTCCAAAAGATCAGGTCAAATGATCCACTTGATCACTGAGACCCAGTCACTCGGGAATTGATCAGGACGAAAAAAGAAAAGCCCGGTGAATTCCGGGCTTCATTTTTCAGGGCAATAATTATTGTGGTAACCGGTGGTAGATAGCTCGCATTAACACTACTGCGATCCCCGGAAGCCAGAAAATCAGAAGAAGGCCCGGGCTCTCTTCAAAGAACTGGATAATCGCAAAACTGTTCAGCATCAAAACCACACACCACAATGAGATATCGACAAGTCCCGGTCGAATACTCAGGAATATCGCATCATAAAGGTCTCGCAATAGGAGCGTATTCAGGAAAATTACAATCAATACAAAGAATTGCCCGGCACCTTTCCGAAGGTCGTCACCCAAGACCAGCAACAGGAAAAACACTCCAATCCAGAGAACCAAGAGCGTCACTGCTCCACTGTCCCTTACCGACAGAGCTTTGATTATCCGGGCAGAAGATAGTCTGTTCACATTGATCTTCCTTCAATCGCTCCGATTTCCCGAATTTCGCTACGCTCTATCCGGGCCACGCGTGCTGCTCTCTTATTTTTTTCTACGTCACCTGACAAGAACGGAAAAAAGGGGTCAGTACCCTTTCGCATATTATTCTGGCGATTCTCTGGATTCCCGCCTGCGCGGGAATGACGATTGGCTTAGCGCGCGTAGCCCGGATTTCCAGATGTCGATTTCAGCTGCGTCGGAAAAGAACGCAAGATTCGGAAACATCAAATATCGAAACTCGTAATATTTCTCGGTATGCGGGCTTCGCAAGTAGCACATTCCGCCATCAAATCCGACTTCAAGACCTTCGCCTATGCTGCCGCTTTCTTGGCAAACCTTGCGAAACTCATCATGGTCGATAACCATGTCGGCCTGCCGAATCGCGATATAGTCACTCGTTCCTTCAAGGTAAATGCCATTTCGTACGGTTCGGGGAATATGGAGAATCACCACCTTCCTACCATCATAGCGAGTTACCCGATTCGGATACTCCACCTGGTAGCTATATGAACCCAATTCAAAGTTCCTTTCAGAGAACATTGAATAGACATAGACATAAATAGCACCCCAAAAATGCGCTACAAGAAGCAACATTCCAAGGGTGACCAGGACTACACGCTTGGTTTTCCTGTTCATGATATTCGCGACCAGAGCAAAATCAGCGCGCGTAGCCCGGATAGAGCGTAGCGAAATCGGGAATCTGTTCTTGAATGCCGCAGCAATCTATACAGCGACCGGCGCCTTGATGTGCGGATGATGTTCGTAGCCAACGATTTCGAAATCCTCGAATTTGTAATCGAAGATCGATTCCGGCTTGCGCGCAATCTTCAGCTGCGGTTTCGGCAGCGGCTCGCGTGAGAGCTGTTCATCGGCCTGGTCGAGGTGGTTCAGGTAGAGGTGGCAGTCGCCGCCGGTCCAGATGAAATCACCGACTTCGAGATCACACTGCTGCGCGACCATGTGCGTAAGCAATGCGTAACTTGCAATGTTGAACGGCACGCCGAGGAAGATATCCGCGCTGCGCTGGTAGAGCTGGCAGGAGAGCTTGCCGTCGGCGACGTAGAACTGGAAGAAGGCATGGCAGGGAGCCAGCGCCATCTCGTCGAGTTGCGCAACGTTCCAGGCAGAAACGATGATGCGGCGTGAATGCGGCGTGTTGCGTATCTGGTCCATGATCTTCGAGATCTGGTCGATGTGCTCGCCACTGGGTGTCGGCCAGGAACGCCACTGGTAGCCGTACACCGGGCCAAGGTCGCCGTTCTCGTCGGCCCATTCGTCCCAGATGGAAACGCCGTTTTCCTTAAGGTACTCGATGTTCGTATCACCCTTCAGGAACCACAGCAGCTCGTGAATGATCGAGCGCAGGTGCAGCTTCTTGGTGGTCACCATAGGGAAGCCTTCGGAAAGGTCGAAGCGCATCTGGTGGCCGAACACGCTGAGCGTGCCGGTACCGGTGCGATCGGATTTTTCCGTGCCTTCTTCGCGCGCGCGGCGCATCAGTTCGAGATACTGCTTCATTCCCCTCCCCTCTTATTTCTTCTGCTTGCCGTTTTTCGTCGGGGCCTGCACCGGCATGCTGCTATCGATGACAGGGCACATGCGGCTGCGCCACAGCAGCCAGGCACCGATGATGATCAACGGCAACGACAGCACCTGTCCCATCGTCAACCAGCCGAAGGCGAGATAACCGATGTGTGCATCCGGCAGGCGGATGAATTCCACGCTGAAGCGGAACACGCCATACAGCAATGCGAACAGGCCGGAGATTTCGCCCTCGCGGCGCGGCAGGCGAGAATGCCAGTACAGCACCGCAAACAGCACGATGCCTTCGAGGAACAGTTCGTAAAGTTGCGACGGATGCCGCGGCACGCCCTGGAAGATCACCGCCCATGGCACATCGGTCGGCTTGCCCCAGAGTTCACCATTGATGAAATTGCCCAGCCGCCCGGCACCTAGGCCGATCGGCACAACCGGCGCGATCATGTCGGTCAGCGACCAGAACGTCATGCCGACCTTGCGCGCGAACATCCACATCGCCACCAGCACGCCAAGCAGGCCACCATGGAAGGACATGCCGCCCTCCCAGATACGCAGGATCATCAGCGGGTCGGCGGCAAACTGGTCGAAGTTGTAGAAGATCACCGAGCCGACACGACCACCGAGCACGACACCGAACGCCGCATAGACAACGAGGTCGATCAGCTTGTCGGAATTCCAGCCGGGGTAGCGACCGTTCTTCACACGGCGACGCATCAGCCACCAGCCACCGGCAAAACCGATGAGGTACATGATGCCGTACCAGTGAATGGTGGGCGTGAAGCTCTGGCCGAACAGCTCGAATGGCCCGAGGCGAATGAATGCGGGGTCGAAATTCGGAAATTCAAACATGTCCGGAGTTTATCCTTTTTGTTGGCAGCGCGGGACCAGCCTCAGTCACCGGGCAGGATGCGCGTGAAGCAGGCCTTGAGGTAGCGCGTTTCCGGGATCGCGGGATGCTCCGGATGATCCACCGCCTGCTGGCCCCATTCCAGGATCTGCGCGTAGCGATCGACGTGCCGTGACGCACGCTGGATGATCTTCGCCAGTTCGCGCTCCGGCAGGTGGTGCGAGCAGGATGCCGAGACCAGGATGCCGCCATCAGCTTCCAGCACCTGCAGCGCCATCTGGTTCAGCTTCTGGTAACCGGCGAGGCCCGACTTGTAATCCTTGCGGCGCTTGATGAAGGCCGGCGGGTCGATGATGACCACGTCGAATTTCTCGCGCTTTTCACGCAGGTCGGCCAGCACCTCGAAGGCATCGCCCTGGATGGTATTGATGCTGACATCGTTCAGCGCGGCATTGTGCTTTGCCATCTCCAGCGCACTGGCGGAGGAATCCACGCAGGTCACGTCAGCCGCGCCATTCGCCGCCGCGGTCACGCCCCAGGCGCCGACGTAGCTGAACACGTCCAGCACGCGCTTGCCCTTCACGTAGCGACCCAGCCGACCGCGGTTGTCGCGCTGGTCGTAGAAGTACCCCGTCTTCTGGCCCGCATCGCGGTTCACTTCGAAGGTAAGGCCATTCTCGATCACGCGCAGCGTCTCGTCGGCCTCGCCGATCACCTCGCGGTCACCGACCGGCAGGCCTTCCAGTTCGCGCATCGGCACGTGGTTCTGCATCACGATGCCCTTCGGCGCAATTTCCGCCTGCAGCGTGCGGATGATGTCGTCGCGGCGAGCCTCCATGCCGGCAGTGGTGATCTGCACGACCAGCGTGTCGCCGTAGCGGTCGACCACCAGGCCCGGCAGGCCATCCGACTCACCGAAAATGAGCCGGTAATACGGCTGCTCGTAGAATGTCTCGCGCAGCTTCGCGGCCTGGCGCACGCGACGCGTCAGCCACGGCTCGAATTCCGGTGTTGCACCACCATGGGTCAGCAGCCGCGCGGAAATCAGCGAATGCGGGTTTACGTAGGCCATGCCCAGTGGCTTGCCGCCGCTGGCCTGGACCTGCACGAGGTCGCCCGGCTTGAACTCCGTCAGCGGCGTTTTCTTGACGTCCACCTCGTTGGAAAAAACCCAGAGGTGGCCGGCCCGCAGGCGGCGATCCTCGCCTTTCTTGAGGATCAGTGCTGGCAGTGACATGGACGCTCCCGATGAGAGGAATAAGGATTCAGGACAGGCCCGGATTCTAACAAGGCTGGCGCCCCGGACACAGCGGCGATGGCCATATCCGGGCGACATCGCAGCTATTTTGCGTTAGTTTCGGGGTATGGGAGCAGATGCGAACCGCTCGGGGGCGACGAGCAGGAACAGGCTGGGCGAAGAAACCAGCCCCTATCTCCTGCAGCACGCCGACAACCCGGTCCACTGGCAGCCCTGGGACGCCCAGGCGCTGGATGCCGCGCGTGACACCGGCAAGCCGATCCTTCTATCCATCGGGTATTCGGCCTGCCACTGGTGCCACGTCATGGCGCATGAGTCCTTCGAGCACGAAGACACCGCCGAATTGATGAACGAGCTGTTCGTCAACATCAAGGTGGACCGCGAGGAGCGTCCCGACCTCGACCACGTCTACCAGACGGCGCACCGCATCCTGGCGCAGCGCCCGGGCGGCTGGCCGCTCACGGTTTTCCTGTCCCCGGAGGACCAGACGCCCTTCTTCGCCGGCACGTATTTCCCGCGGCAGCCCCGCTTCGGCATGCCGGGCTTCGCCGATATCCTGCAGCGCATCCACCAGGCGTGGACCAACCAGCACGAACAGCTCATCAAGCAGAACCGCGAGCTGAAGCGCGTCTTCGCCTCGCTGTCACCGGAGCCGGTGGCCGGGGATGTTTCGCTGGATGACACGCTTGTGAACCAGGCGCGGCGCCAGCTCGAAACGGATTTCGATACCGAGTTCGGCGGCTTTGGCGGGGCCCCGAAATTTCCGCGGCCCAGCTCGATCGAATTCCTGCAGCGTCATGCGCGTGCCAGGGGCGATGTACCGGCGCAACGATTCACGGGTTTTGCGCTGGAGCGCATGGCCGAAGGTGGCATCTACGACCAGCTCGGCGGAGGTTTCTACCGCTATTCCGTCGACCAGCGCTGGGAAATCCCGCATTTCGAGAAGATGCTCTACGACAACGGGCTGCTACTCGGCCTCTACAGCGATGCCTGGCTGGACACGGGCTCTCCCCTTTTCCGGCGGGTGGTCGCAGAAACGGCGGGCTGGCTCATCCGCGACATGCAGGCACCCGATGGCGGGTACTTCAGTTCGCTGGACGCCGACAGCGAGGGTCGCGAAGGTGCCTATTACGTCTGGAGCGAAGCAGAGATTGACGATGCGCTGGAAGACCGCCAGGCAACCCTGGCGAAACGGCATTTCGGCCTCGACGGCGAGCCGAACTTCGAGGGCGAGTGGCACCTGAACCTGCGGCGCAGCGCGGCAACCATCGCGAAGGAAGACAACAGCGACGAAGCGACGATCGTGCAGGAACTCGATGCCGCACGAAGCCGCCTGCGTCGCCGGCGGGAAGCACGAATCGCACCGGATCGTGACGACAAGATCCTCACCAGCTGGAACGCACTGGCCATCACCGGCATGGCGCGTGCCGGACGTGCCTTCAACGAACCGGCCTGGATCGACTCGGCACATTGTGCGCTGGATTTCGTGCGCGACATGCTCTGGCAGGATGGGCGACTGCTGGCCTGCTACAAGGATGGACGCAGCCGCTTCCCTGCCTACCTGGATGATTACGCGGGTCTCGGCTTCGCCCTGCTCGAACTGCTCAAGGCCCGCTGGAGCAACGAAGACCTTCGCTTCGCCGTCGAACTGGCTGATGCACTGCTCGAGCATTTCGAGGACCGCGAAGCCGGTGGTTTCTTCTTTACCGCCGACGATCACGAAGATCTGATACACCGGCCCAAGCCCTTCACCGATGAAGCCACACCCTCCGGTAACGGCATGGCCTGCCGGTTCCTGTTGCAGCTCGGCTACCTCCTCGCCGAACCACGCTACCTGGATGCCGCGGAACGCACCCTGCGTGCCGGCTGGGAAAGCATGAAGCGCATGCCCGCTGCTCACTGCGCGATGCTGGAAGGACTGCGGGACTACACCAATCCGCCGCCGATGGTGGTGCTGCGTGGTGAACCGGACTCCATGCACGATTGGACCCGCAAGTTGGCAAGCAAGGCTCCTCGCGCCATGGCCTTCCCGATTCCCGCAAGGAGCGACTCACTGCATCCCGCCCTGGCCGGGAAGGAAGCTTCGGGAACGACCACGGCATACGTCTGCCGCGGCCTGCAGTGCACCGCCGCGATCACTTCGCTGGACGCGTTGATCGAAGAATTGCTCGGCTAGACGAAAAAGGCCGGCGATAGCCGGCCTTTATTCACGCGTTGATCGCGGAATTACTGCTCCGGACCAAACCGCTTCCAATCTCCGTCGATACGGCGCAGCTCGTAGCTCGGCCACCACTTGGTATCCGTCTTCAAGGTAATCACCTCGACGCGACCATCCCACAGCACCGTCGTCATGCGCACGGCTTCGCGGTTACCCATGCCATCGACAACGGCACGGAATTCATCGAGATTCTTTACCGCGGTACCGTTCACTTCGACAATGCGACGCCCCGGGGTGAGGTTGTAACGGCTGGCGGGCGAACCGTAGGCGAAATACGAAACGAAAACGCCTTCACGGGGGATGCCACGTTGCGCGGCGACCGCACGATGCGGCTCCTGCAACTGCGCACCGGCCCAGATGAGCACGCGATCGGTATCACGGCCATCGAGTTGCACGGTGGCAATGATCTTTTCGAACACCTGGCCGTCGCGGAACAGGGTCAGTGCCACGCTCTCCTGCTGTGACGCGCGTTCGACGGCACGGAAACTGCCAACCGGTTCGCCGTCAATCGCGAGCAGTAGATCGCCTTCAAGGAGTTCCCCTTCGGCCGGTGTACCGGCAACAATCCGTTCGACCGCAAGCACGCGGCGCTCGCGCGGATCCAGCGCGGCGAGTTGGTTCGCCCACTCGTCCGGCAATCCAAGCCGGCGTGCGCTGGACATCGGCATGAAGTACCACTCGACTTCCAGGGAACGAAGCGCGGCGTCACCGTTTGCCTTTGCCAGGCGCATTGCCTCGTCGATGTACATCGCCGGCATGCCCGAATAGGTCTGGCTGAGGTTTCGGCCCGCCTGGTAGGCAAAGCTCGACCATAGTGCGCGTACATCACCCGATTCATCCACCATGACGCCATCGCCATCTTCCGGTCCGCCATCAAGGTTGATGGTCGACATGTTCGCTTCGCGGAAACGGAAGGTATTCGACAGCGGCAGGCGAAGCGGGTCCAGCTCCTGCATCTCGCCAGACTGCTTGCGCAGCGACTGGTCAGGCTTGAAGCCGATCACGGTGAGCTCTTCGCCGGATTTAGGCAGGTCGGTATCAAGGTCTGCCGAACGCACGGGCGTATTACCCAGCAGTGCGGGGTCGTATTTCAGCACGGCGAGATTGTGCAGCGGGTGCACGTAAACCACGCGGGCAGGCACTTCGACTGCGCCACCGAAGGTCAGGCGCGCGTCGCCCATCGATACCGGTACGGTATTCCGATCAACAACGGCGTAGCCATTCCCGGCATCTGTGATGAGCGCCGTGCCGAAATAGTTCGGCGACGTGACGCCGTCAATGAGATACGGCATGTCGAACGTGACGAATGCCAGCGACGGCGAAAGATCATCGAGCGCGTCGTCATCGTACCGCGGCAGCTTCACCGTTGACGGTTCCAGCTCGACCCTGTCGTTACCATCGCTGACCATCTCGCACTGCCATTCGGCAGACTGCGTCGGGCGAGTGCAATCCTCGGTCGGGAACCAGCGCCAGTCCATTTCGAAGATGGCCAGCACATCGCGCTGCGGTTCGGAGAAATTGAAGAAACGGAAACTGGTGCGTTCGCCCTGCTTCAGCGTCAGCAGGCGTTCACGAAACTGCGTGATGTCCTGCAGCGGCTCGCCACCCATGTCCACCAGGACGGCACCACGCGGCACACCCGCGCGGTTGAACAGGTAACCGGGATTCGCGACATAGACACCCGACTGCTCGCGGTTCAGGTGACGCGCCTGCTGGTAGGAAAGGTTGTTCACGACACCGCCGCCGAAGCTGATGAAGCGCGAAGGTGTGATCTCATGAAGGTTGGTGACCTCCAGCGTGAATTCCATCGGCTCGCCACCGCGCTCGATGCCAAGCGCGAGCGATTTACCGACATTCGAATCCATCGCGGCTTCCAGCGCCGGGAAGCGTGACAGCAGCTCACCGTTGATGCTCACCAGGATATCGCCCGGCTCTAGCGCGTCGGCTGCGGCACCACCCGGCTGGACCTGGCCAACGACCAGCATGCCGGTTTCCGTGTCATTGCGGCGACGGATTCTCGCTTCCGTCTTTTCCTGCAGGCCGAGTCGCTGCAACTCATCGAAGGGACGGTGCACGAAGGTCGTTTCCAGCGAACCGCGCGGCACGGGCTTGCCCTGCTGCACGAGGCGCAACGCACGGACGACGCGATCCAGCGGCAGGAAGAAACTCGATGCGGCATCCGTCGCACCACCGGCATTCAGCGCAACCGCGTTGCCCTGGACATCGATGACCGGCGAGCCGGAGGAACCACCCGATGTGCTGGAAGCCGCCTGGATGTAGAAGGTATTGAAGTCATTGAATGAACCGCGACCATAATTCGGCGCTTCGCGATCGAGTCGGGCAATGGTGCCGGCGAGGATCGAAAGCTGTTCACCGGCGTCGTTACCGATGACGCGAATTTCACGACCCACCGTTGCGCGATCCGGGCGCAACGGAATGGGCGCAGGGTCGATGTAGTTCAATGCTTTCGGGTCATAGCTGTAGAAC
>JAWWBT010000037.1:0-17056 GCA_033720815.1 Gammaproteobacteria bacterium
CGCGGCAGCGGAAAACATCCTCATCGGCAACGTTTCGCTCTATGGCGCGACTGCCGGTGAGCTGTACGTCAACGGCCAGGCCGGCGAACGCTTTGCCGTGCGCAACTCCGGTGCCACTGCGGTAGTGGAAGGCGTCGGCGATCACGGTTGCGAGTACATGACTGGCGGCACCATCGTTATCCTTGGCGACATCGGTCGGAATTTCGGCGCCGGCATGAGTGGCGGTACGGCATACATCCATGCGTCCGAACCCGACGTCGAGCGTTACCTCAATGCGAAGGGCCTGAGCATGGAAACCTGTGGTGGCGATTACGATCCGCAGACGCCGCGCGATCGCGAAATGCTGCAACGCCTGCTGGAGAACCACTACCGCTATACCGGCAGCCAGCGTGCGAAGCAGCTGCTCGACCGCTGGCCACAGTGCCTGCATGAATTCATCCGCATCCTGCCCGATGCCTACCAGGCAGCGGTGATGCGATTCCGCGAGCGTGGTGAAGATATCCTTCCGCCGTTACCGATGGCGGCCACCAAGGAAGCGCCGGACTACGATCATGTCGCGGCGGAGGTAGACGAATGACCGAGAAGCATCCAGACGGGTTCCTGCGCAACGCGCGCGAACCGATTTCCTCGCGCGCGCCGGAAGAGCGCATCCATGACTACCGCGAAATCTATTCGCCGGAATGGACGGTGAGCCAGCTGCGTTCGCAGGGCGAGCGCTGCATGGACTGTGGCGTGCCCGCGTGCATGGCCGGCTGCCCATTGGGTAACCGCATTCCGGAATGGAACGACCTCGTGTCGAGCGGTGACTGGAAGCGCGCACTCGAGCGGTTGCATGCGACGAACAACTTCCCGGAATTCACGGGCTACACCTGTCCCGCACCGTGCGAGCCCGCCTGCACGCTGGCGATTTCGAAGGAGCCCGTCACCATCAAGAGCATCGAGCGCGCGATCGTCGATCGCGGTTGGGACGAAGGATGGATCAGGCCGGAACCGCCAGCCGAGCGCAGCGGCAAGACAGTGGCGATTGTCGGCAGCGGGCCCGCCGGCATGGCCTGTGCCCAGCAACTGAATCGTGCGGGCCATGAGGTCACCGTGTTCGAGCGTGACGAGGTCATCGGCGGGTTGATGACGCATGGTATTCCCGATTTCAAGTTCGAGAAACATCGCGTCGAGCGTCGTGTCGACCAGATGCGCGAGGAAGGCATCGCGTTTCGCACGGGCATCACCGTCGGCGAGGACCTCTCGATAGAGGACCTGCGAAAAGAGTTCGATGCCGTGGTACTTGCGATCGGCGCGCAACAGCACCGCAATGTGGAAGCACCGGGCCGGGAGCTTGGCGGCGTGGTCTTCGGCATGGAATACCTTGTCGATTCCAACCGCCGCCAGGGTGGTCGCAAGGAAGAGCTCGACTTCGATGCGGCTGGAAAGGATGTCGTCGTGCTCGGTGGTGGTGATACCGGGGCCGACTGCGTGGCAACGGCACATCGCCAGGGCGCGAATAGCGTTACCCAGATCAGCATCAACCCGCCGCTGCCGGAAGAGCGACCGGCAGACAACCCGTGGCCGGAACAGCCACATACGCAATCGACCAGTTACGCACTGGAAGAGGGCGGCGATCCGGCCTACAGCCTCAATACCCTGGGGTTCGTCGACAAGGACGGTGACGGCAACGTCGATGCCGTGCTTGTCGAAAAGGTTGAATGGGAACGCGACGAGAATGGCCGCAGGGTCGGCAAGACCGTTATCGAGGCCGAGCACGAACTTCCGGCGGAACTTGTCCTGATCAGCATCGGTTTTGCAGGCGTCGAGAAGGAGCCTTTCGCGAAATCGTCGTTGAAATTCGATGCACGTGGCAGGGTTGAAGTGGACCGCGACATGCAGACGAACATGGATGGCGTCTTCGCTACGGGTGACGCTGCACGCGGCCAGTCACTGGTGGTGTGGGCAATTGCATCGGGTCGTGAGACGGCCCGGCAGGTCCATGGATTCCTGCACGGCGAACAGGAGCTTCGTTCCAGTATCCGCACCCCGAACCCGCCGCTCGGTGCCCGGCCCGACGTGGACCTTTGAAGTCAGTGGCGCGCGAGCAGTTCGCGCGCGTCTTCCAGTGACATCGGCTTGCCGGTCAGGAATCCCTGCACTGCTTCACAGCCCATTTCCCGCAAGCGGGCCATCTGCGGTTCCGTTTCAACACCTTCCGCGATCACGGCAAGGTCCAGCGCCTTGCCCATCTCCACGATGGAATGCACGAGGTTATCGCTGCGCTGGTCTTCCAGCATGCGCTGCACGAAGGCGCGATCAATCTTCAATACACTGAAGGGCAGCTGCGAAAGATAACTCAGCGACGAGAAACCCGTACCGAAATCATCAAGGCTGAAGTCGACACCTTCGTTGTGCAGCTCGTGAATGATCCGGTTTGCGAGCTCGAAATCGTGCAGGAAGACGCTTTCCGTGATCTCTACGGTTATGGCCTTGCGCCCCAGGCCACTGTTGTCCAGCGTGCGCAATAGCCAGTTCGCAAAATCAGGATCTTCGAACTGCAGCGCCGAAAAGTTCACGGATACCGGCACCATCGGGAGACCGTCCCGATGCCAGCCCTGGAGCTCGGTAATCAGTCGCGAGAGCAGTTGCCGACCCAGGTCGACAATCAGGCCGCTGTCTTCTGCGACGGGGATAAACCTTCCGGGAGAGATCCAGTCACCCTCGTGCCACCACCTTGCCAGTGCCTCCATGCCGATCAGCTTTCCCGACACGACATCGTACTGTGGCTGCAGGAAAGGCTCCGGTTCGTCAGCAAGGATTGCCGACTTCAATGCACGTTCGAGTTCGATGTGTTCGACGAGGTCCGATGTCATGGTCTCCTGGTAGAACTCGACATTGCTCGAAGCATCACGACGCACATGGTGTAGGGCGGTATCGGCATTGCGCAGCAAGTCATCGGGACTCATTCCATCGTCAGGCGCCACCGCGAGCCCGATATTGGCGCTGAGGACCATGGGGTCCATGAAGGGAATATCGAAGGGTTCATCGAATGCCGACAGCATGCCATTCAGTGCGCCAGTCAGGTCCGCATCCGGCGAAACACCGTCGACCAGCGCGAGGAATTCGTCGTTGTGAAACCGGGCGAGGAAATCCTTTTCATGCAGCACTTGCTGCAATCGTTCAGCTACCGCCTCGATGACACGGTCACCGGTTTCCAGCCCAAGTGTTTCATTGATGATGCGAAACCGCTGCAGGTTGATGATGGCAACGATGGCACGATTACCGTCCTGCTCGATCCGGTTCAGTGCAGCCTGGAGTCGGTCACGAAACGCAGCAAGGTTGGGCAGGCCCGTGAGGGAATCGTGGAAGGTCGCGTAACGCAGGTTCTCTTCCGCCATGCGCTCGGCGGTAATGTCGAAGACGATCCCGTCCCAGGCTACCGAACCATCATCAAGCTTGCGTGGCTGGGAAATGGAACGAACAAAATGAATGCGATTCTCCGCATCATAGAAACGCAGGACCATGTCGAGTGGAGAAAGGGTTTCCAGTGAGTGCTGCAGGTTCTCCCGATAATTTTCCCTGTCTTCCTCATGCATCCGCTCGAAAAGCAGCGCCGGATCCTTCTGGGCGGCGACAGGGTCGATGCCCAGGCTGCGAGTGACGGTGCCACGGAGAAAGCTGAAATAGACCTTTCCTTCCGGTGTCCTGATTCGCTGGAATATCCCACCAGGAATATTCGTGGCAAATGCCGCGAGATGCCTTGCACTTTCCGGAACCGCCTCGGCAGATTCCTCGATCCGGGAAAGGTCGTGAACGACGCTTACTGCAGCGACCGGCTCCCCGGAATCATCGTGAATGAGGGTGATGAAATTCTCGCTGGGGAATGTTGATCCATCCTTGCGCCGCATGCGGAACCGTCCATGGAACGAAAGCGTTTCGTCTTCGAGCAAGGGTTCGGACATCTCGGCGAATTTCTCGAACTGCTCGCGACTCTCATGCAGGCATTCAGTGGTACGGCCCTTCAGCTCCTCGGGCCTGTACCCGAAGACGCGCTCGACCTGGGGTGTGCAGGCAAGGATCTGCCGGGTCTTGAAACCGACGAGAAAAACAGGGTTCTCCGAGCGCAGGAATATGGCTCGTAGCAGATCTTCGGCAGAAATCTCTCCTGCTTGGGCAACATCAATTGCGCTGGCAATCGTATCGGTCATTAGGCCTCCAAAGAGCCATACGCAGTGTTTTCCACGCTAGCACTGCCGCAGTGTCGCAACAACGGCGCGGACGCGGTTTTGGCCAGCTAAAATAAAAACCGACCCGCAGAACGGGCCGGTTTCCCGAGCCTGGCTATTTCAGGTATCGGCGCAGATTACTCCGGCTTGCCGACGATGCCATCCATGGTGTTCTGCGCCATCGGGTGGTAGCCCGGGCGCGCTTCCTTGTACACGCGCTTCGCGAACTGCACATGCTTTTCCTTGCCGGATTCCATCAGCGCGCGATACAGCGGCTGGATCAGCTTGCGACGACCGATGCTGACGAGATAGTTCTCGAGGCGATCGAACGCCGGGCGGTAATCGTTGCGCACCACGTTCATCAACCAGCTGTGCGCGATCTCGGCATTCTTCGTGTTCGTCAGGTCGAAGGCGATGTCGAGTTCACGCATGCGTTCGCCGGCCAGCGTGTCGGGAAGCGTATTCAGGAAATACAGCCATTCGTGAACACTCCACTCATCGGTCTCGATGTCGCCGGCATCAACCTTGTCTTCGAGCCAGTTTTCACGAACCTGGTCGATCTTCGAGAACGCGTCCGACTGCGGCACCGGATGACCATCTGGCAGGCCGGGCTCATGGATCCAGGCCTGGATGCGATCCCAGTCGAGCTTCTTCGGGAACCTGGCGACAAGGTTCTTCTTTAGGTAATCCTCGAACTGCTGCGTCGTGATCGACTGGAATGCGAAGTGATCAAAGTAGTTGCGCAGGAACTCGTCGAAGGCCTTGCGACCGACCTTGTCTTCCAGTTCGGTCAGGAACAGCGCACC
Source organism: Gammaproteobacteria bacterium (assembly GCA_033720815.1). Classification (GTDB taxonomy): domain Bacteria; phylum Pseudomonadota; class Gammaproteobacteria; order Natronospirales; family JAJUFS01; genus JAWWBS01. Next base: position 5,015 of record JAWWBT010000037.1, read on the forward strand.
CTTTTCATACGGGATGTTCGAGAACACGTCGTCCGGGTGCGTTTCGGCACCGAGCTCGATGTTCAGCACCGATTCATGCGGTTCGAAATCCGCCAGGTCACCCTGCAGGTCCTGGTAACCGAGCGCGTGTTCCATGCGAGCGCGGCGTTCACCGTAGACCTCTTCCATGATCCGGTAGGTGAGGTAGGTGGTGAAGCCCTCGTTCAACCAGAAGTCGCGCCAGGTGGCATTGGTAACAAGGTTGCCCGACCAGGAATGCGCCAGTTCGTGCGCAATCAAAGCGACCAGGCTCTTGTCGCCGGCAACGACGGTCGGCGTGATGAACGAGAGGCGCGGGTTCTCCATGCCACCGAACGGAAAGCTCGGCGGGAGGATCATGAGGTCGTAGCGGTCCCAGCGGTACGGGCCGTACAACGCTTCGGTGACTTCCATCATCTTTTCCGTGCCGGAGAATTCTTCGGCAGCATTTTCGACAATGTACGGCTCGGCATACACGCCGGTGCGCTTGCTCATGGCTTCGAATTCGAGCTTGCCGACGGCAATCGCGATGAGGTACGGCGGAATTGCCTGCGGCATGTTGAATGCGTACTCACCGTCACGCTCGGCATCGATTTCCATGTCCGCGCTCATCGTGGCGAGCAGGTTCTCCGGTGTGCGCAGCACGGCCTCATAGGTCACGCGCACCCCCGGAGAATCCTGCAGCGGCACGAAACTGCGGGCCTCGATCGGTTGCGCCTGGCTGAACAGGAAAGGCTCGCCACTGGCAGTCTGCTCCGGCGTCAGCCATTGCAGGCCGGATGCCTGCGGCGACGTCGTGTAATGAATGCGAACCTGCTCGCTCTCCGGTGCGTCCTGCGACGACAGCAACACCGTCAGCGGGGTGCCCAGGTCATCGTCTTCCTCGCCGAGCACGTAAGGCACTTCAAGCCAGTCGCCATCCACACTGATCTCGGTCTTGTGGACATCGAGCGCACGGGTATCGACGACGAGATCCGCCGTGGCGTCCTTGCGTTCCACCGTCAGTGTCGCGGTGCCGTCCAGGACCTTGCGGTCAAAGTCGGCATCGAGATCCAGCGCCACGTGCTTCACCTGGACTTCGTCCGGGTTGCCGTAGGAATGGACATCGACCGCGGCATGGCTTGCCAGCGGCAGCAGCGCTGCGAGCAGCAGCGGGAAGCGAAGCATTCTCATGGTTGACTCCGTCATTGATGAAAAGAAGGCATGTTACCGCGCAGGCGAGGCAGTCCCAAGTAACGGGTTAGCCCATGTCGCCTTCGGCCGTGGCGCGCATGTTGTTGGTCAGCGATATGCGTGCGCTGCACTCGTGCGCCCGCAACGGCGGGCTGAAGAGGTAGCCCTGCATGAGGAAGCAGTTCTGCTTCTGGAGCCAGTCTGCCTGGTCGCGTGATTCGACGCCTTCCGCGATGACCTGCAGCTCCAGCGCATTCGTGAGGTCGATGGTGGCCTTGCAGATTGCGGCATCTTCGCGGTTCATCGTGACCTTGTCGATGAAGCTCTTGTCGAGTTTCACCGTATTGATCGGGAAGCGTTTCAGGTAGGTCAGCGAGGAATTGCCGGTACCGAAATCGTCGAGTGCGAGCTGGAAGCCCATGGAGCGCAGCTTGCGCAGCAGGGTGAGGTTCGAATGCGCATTCGACATGGCGATCGACTCGGTGATTTCGATCACGATCGTCCGGGGGTCGGCGCCGGTATCTTCGAGCATTCGCTCGACCTTGCCGATGAGCCGGTCCGGGTCCAGCTGGTGTGCCGAGAGATTGACAGCCATGTGGAAGCCGCTGCCGAAATCCTCCTGGAACCGCACGGCCTGTTCGCAGGCATTGCGAAATACCCAGTCGCCAATCGGCGTGATCAGTCCGCATTCCTCGGCCAGCGGGATGAATTCTGCTGGCGAGATGCTGCCGTATTCGGGTGACTCCCAGCGCAGCAGGGCTTCCACCCCGACATAGCCATTCGAGAACGTGTCCAGCTGCGGCTGGTAGGCCAGGTAGAACTCTTCGTTTTCCAGCGCGCGGCGCAATGCATTTTCGCGCGACATCCGGGTCAGTGCCTCGGCATGCATGTCGGGTGCGAAGACCTGGAAGGTGTTGCGGCCGTTCGTTTTCGCGCGGTACATCGCGATGTCGGCATTCTGCAGCAAGGCCTCCACCGTCTTCCCGTGGTCGGGGAACAGGGCGATGCCGATACTCGCACCCAGTTTCACTTCGTTACCGTCGGTCAGCGGAATCGGCTCGGAAACCTCCATGAGGATGCGCCGGGTGACTGCACGCACGGCATCGAGGCTATCGAAATCCTCGATGATGATGATGAACTCGTCGCCCGAAAGCCGTGCGACCGTATTCTCCGCGCGGACGCAGTCCTGCAGGCGCTTCGATACCGTGCGCAGCACGTCGTCACCGGCATGATGTCCCATCGAATCGTTGATGTGCTTGAAGCGGTCGAGGTCCAGGAACAGCACGGCGACGCGTCCATCCCGACGTCGAGCCTTGCGCAACGCCTGGTCCAGGCGATCGCGCAACAGCGTCCGGTTCGGCAGGCCGGTGAGCTGGTCAAAGTTCGCGAGGTCCATCAGCCGTCCTTCCGCCTGCCGGCGCACTGCAACTTCCCCTGACAGTTCGCGCGCCAGGTCGGCATAGGCGAAATGCATGTTCAGCTCGTCAATGGTCTGTCGGGAAATGCGAAGCGCGAATGCCGTGAGCAAGGGGAAGAGGAAAATGAGCATCGCCGCTGCGACCAGGCTCGACGGGGATTCCTGGAGCAGCAGGCGGACCAGCAACGGCGTTACGGCGAGCAGGGAGAAGGTGACGAACAGCTTGCGGTCGGCGGCCAATGCGGGGATCGAAACGGCCACCGCAGAGAGAATGATGATCACCAGGATGACCTGGGCCGTCTCGTTTCCGGGAACGAAAAGCAGCACGCCTGCCGAGCCCCACCCAATCGCTGCGAGAAGGTTGCCGGTGGCAAAGCGCCGACGCCATTCGGGCGCTTCCTCGAGGGGAATTTCCGTGCGGTTGAACCGGCGGGCAATGATTGCGCGCACCAGCTCGGTGCCCAGCATGAAGAGTGTCCACAGGACCAGGACGGCCCCGGGGACCTCATTGCCGAAAAGGATGGCGATCAGCAATGCGCCGATCATGGTGGTGACGTGCAGGCCGCGCGTATTGCGGAACAGCAGGTTGGTCAGTTCACCCTCGACCTGCTGGTCTACATCGCGCCGCGGCAAGGCGATATTGGTACTGGAAGCAACCGGCACGCGCACCTCGGAAAAACGCAACAAGACCCTGATTGTACGCCGCTTTTCCCGGACTTCACTGCGACACCGGTCACAGCGTGGCTTGACTAGTGTTAAGTTAGTAATATACTCAGGGTAACGCTATGTTGGATCCGAAATAGCTGTCAGGAGCGCCAGCCACGTGGATATCGAGAGTCATCGTCGAAAATTCCAGAAGGAATTGAATGCCGGCACGGTGGCGCTGGTCTTGCTGGCGCTGATGGGCAAGGCCCGCGAACCGCTGTATGGCTACCAGATCGCCAAGCAGCTGGAAGCCGAGGACGACAGCATGGTGACGGGCAAGCAGTCGGCCCTGTACCCGGTGCTACGAAACCTTTCCGGGGCAGGGCTGCTGGAAAGCTGGGTGGAGCCATCGGTCAGCGGTCCGCCACGGCGTTACTACCGCATCACGCCCGTCGGGCGCACCGTGCTGGAAGACTGGCAGCGACAGTGGCGCAAGACACGACGATTTGTCGACGACCTGCTGGATGACACTGAAGCGGGTACTGGAGGAGCTGGAAATGAGTGAAATCCCGAGAACCGTTGAAGAATACCTGGAGCAGCTGGCGTACGCGCTACGCGATGCCGACCCGGCGCTGCGGCAGGATGCGCTTTACGACGCCGAGGAATACCTGCGTGCCGAGGTTGCCGGTAACCCCGGCCGACCCGTCTCGGAAGTGATTGCCTCGATCGTTACCAGCTACGGTGCGCCGGAAGAGGTCGCCGAGGTCTATCGCCAGACCGAGGAAACGGTCGCCCGGGCGTTGCGTACGCCGAAACCGCGACAGCACAGTTCGGCGCTGAAGCAGTTCTTCGGCGTCTATGCCGATCCACGCACCTATTCGAGCCTGTTCTACATGCTGCTCTCGCTGGCGACGGGTATTTTCTACTTCACCTGGACGGTGACCGGTGTGTCGCTTTCGTTCGGCACGATCATTCTCATTTTCGGCTTGCCGCTGACGCTGCTGTTCATCGGCTCGACCCGGCTATTGTCACTGGTGGAGGGCCGCATCGTGGAAACGCTGCTCGGTACGCGAATGCCGCGCCGGCCGCTGTATCCCTCGCATCGGGACGAGAGCCTCTGGGAACGCATCAAGGCGATGCTCACGGATGTGCGCACCTGGTCGACCATGCTCTACATGCTGTTGATGCTGCCGCTGGGTACCGCCTACTTCACGTTTGCCTTCACCACGCTCTGTGTTGCGCTTGCACTGATCGTTGCGCCGCTGGGCATGCTCCTGGGCCTGCAGGTCGGCAACATCTACTGGCACGGTCCGGTGATCTTCGGCGACTGGGACGCAGTCTTCTATCCGTTGTTCGGCATTCTCCTGCTGACCGTCAGCATGCACGTCTACCGTGGCGTAGGTCGCCTGCAAGGGCATATCGCCCATGGCCTGCTGGTCAAGGTGTCGGCACGCTGAAGTCGCACGCCGCGCGATGACCTGGTGCACCTGTGCGCTCCTTCCGGGGAGCGCACAGGATTTCATGCTGTCTCAGCCATTGGCTGACTATACTCAGGGAGGCTACGGAGGATCGCATGTTCCAGCAGTGGAACGGCCAGTTCGTCACCTACATCGGGGTCGTCGCCCAGACCTCCTCGGTCCTTCTCGTCACCCTCATGTTCATCCTGCTCTTGCGACTGGCGGACCGGCGTGGCTGGTTCGTGATGTGGGTGGCGGCCTGGGGTGCGAAATCCGTTTCCCTGGTCGCCTTGCTGCCGTTCATCAGTCATGGCCGGCTGACGGTACCCGTGTTTTCCGCGGCTTCCCCGGAGTGGGGCGTGATCAGCGTCGGCACCTACCTGTTTGCCAGCCAGTTGTTCCTGCTTTTCATGGTTTCCGGCGTGCTCGTCTACGCGCGCCAGGTGACTCCGGGGCGCCCTGCGCCGTGGCTTGCCGCGGGAATTGCCGCCTACACAGCCCTGTTGCTGCTGGGTGGTAACAACGTACTCGACATGGCGGCCTGGCTGGCCCTGCCGACGGCCGTGCTTGCCCTCTACTGCGCCATGCTGTTGAAACGCCTGCCCCCGGCCCGCCGCTCGCTGGGCACGCGTATTTCGATCGGCAGCCTGTGGCTGTTTGCGCTCACCTGGTGCGGCTATTTCGTGGCCTTCAACCACATGGCGGTCGACGAGTGGCATGACCACTCCGGCTGGCGCCTGTGGCTGACCGAGTACAACGGCTTCGTCGACCTCCTGCTGAACGTCATGCTGGCGATCGGCATGCTGCTGATCCTCCTCGAGGACATCATCCGCGAACTGCGCTCGGCCTATCGCGAGCTCGGCGCCACGCATGCCGAGCTGCAGCGCGAGGCCTTCTTCGACCCGTTGACCGGGGCATTGAATCGCCGTGCCTTTGATGAAGGCTTTGGCCTAGAAATCGCCGAGGCAGCGTTCGGTACGGTGGCGGTCATCGATGTCGATAGCCTCAAGCCGGTCAACGACCAGTACGGCCACGAGGCGGGCGACCGCATGTTGCGCGCACTGGTCGACCGGCTGCAGGCGGAGCTGCGGCCCACGGACAAGCTGTACCGCTGGGGTGGCGATGAATTCATGCTCGTCCTGCCGCGTTCGGATCCGAAGCAGGTCGCTGCACGGTTGCGACACTTCCTCGATGATGCCGGCCGCGTCGCGGCCGACGGCAAGGACAAGGTCACCTTGTCCGCCAGTGTCGGTACGGCCCCCTTCCAGGGTGGTGATGATCTCGCCAATGCCATTACCGCTGCCGACGCTGACATGTACGAGCACAAGCGCTTGCGAAAGGGCGAAACCGGGCCGTCCGAATGAATTACGTGCGAAGTGAAAAGTCTGGATTCGGACAGAAGTTGCGCTGAAGTTCCACATGCCTATACTCGACCGGGTGCAAGGCATCGCTTTGTTCTCAGAGCAGGACTCGAAAGAGTGGCTCAACGATGACACAGGGGAGTCATCGAGCAATCTGCCAAGGGGTAACCTGGCCAACGCAAGTTACTCGCGAGACAGGATGTCTACCGGCCAAGAGGGGGGGGAGTGCCCATGTCGTAGCCACTCAGGGGAGGCTCGCTGACATGGGCACTCATTTTTCCAGCCTCGCAGGATCCAACCGACCGGCAGCCGCCGGTTTTTTGTTGCCTGTCTTCCCGTTTGTCGCGCCGCGGCACCGGATTTCCTGAAAAAATTTCATTGCAGGTGTTGCCAGGCAAGGCTTTCGGCCGTAAAATTGAATCCGTATTCAGGTTCAGGTTCCGGGATGACGAAGACGAAGTCCACGCCAGCCGAACCGGTCCAGGAGCGTAGTCGCCAGACCATGAACCGCATCCTTGATGCGGCCGAGGCACTGCTGAAGACCTCCTCGATCGATCGTATCGGCATCGCCGAGATCACCGCCAGCGCGGGGGTCGCGGCGGGCAGCTTCTACACCCGGTTTGCCGACAAGGAAGACCTGCTCGAAAAGCTTTTCGAGCGCTATCTCGATGACCTGCGAAGCGTCGCGGCCGAGATCGAACCTGAACTGGTGGCCGAGCCCGTGCTGGAAAAGCGACTGGCTCGTGTCATCGACGCGGTCACCGGACTGTTCGCGACCCGCCGAGGCGTGGTGCGATCAATGCTGATGAAGATCCGGCACGACCCCGATTACCAGAGCCCGGAGCTCATGAACGAGTTCCAGGCGTTTTACGACCGCGCCGGCGAGTTGCTCGTGGGCGACGGCAGTGAAGTGAAGGCACAGGACAAGGCCGCAGCAGGCCGCTTCTGCATGCAGATCATCGCTTCGTACTGCCGTGATGCCATCCTCTTCGAGGAGTTTCCGGTCCAGATGAACACGCCGAGTCGAAACCCGGCGTTCAAGTCCGCGCTCTACAAGGCCTGCCTCGGTGTGCTCGAGGTCCAGGGTTCGGACTGAAACGGAATTCCAAGGTCTTTGGAAATGGGTGACCGGGGCTGCCATCCCCCCCCGAGTGCAACGCAAGTGACAGGCTTTCCCCCCTTTGGCCAGTTACTTGCCGGCAGCTCCGGTCTCCCGGCCCACGGATGAGGGCCAGCACATCCCCTCAGTATTGATGGAGGGTTACGTCCGGGGTAGACCCCCAACTACCCCGGGCGTCCTTTTGAGATTCCTGAGATACAAGACTCTCTTTATCGCCGCGTCCCTCCCATGGACGCGGCTTTTTTTTGCCCGGACGGGCCAGGTCAGAATTCGCTGCCGGTGATGATGCGGTTGCGGCCGCGGCGCTTTGCGGTGAGGAGGCGCTGGTCGGCGATTTCGATCACCTTGTTGATGTCGCTTGCGTCGGCGGGGTAGCTGGCAATGCCGGCGCTCACGGTAAGGTGGATCTCGCCGTCGGAATCCAGGCGGAAGGGGGTCGTCTCGATCGCGTGGCGCAGTTCCTCGATGCGCGGCCGGATCTCGGACGCATTCGCTTCGGGGAACAGCAGCACGAATTCCTCGCCACCGTAACGAGCCACCAGGTCGCTGCCACGCAGGCGCTTGCGCAGCATGCCGGCGAGGAAGCGCAATGCGCGATCTCCGGTGGTATGGCCGTGTTCGTCATTGATGCGCTTGAAGTGGTCGGCGTCGACCATCACCACCGTCAGGCTGTGTCCCTTGCGCCGCGCCCGGGCGAATTCCGTTCGCAGGTGGCTCTTGAAGTAGCCGCGCGTGAAGCAGTCGGTGAGGCTGTCGCGAATCGAGCGGAACACCAGTGATCGCACGCGCACGACGACCAGCAGCGAAATCAGCGTTGCACTGGCCAGGAAGATCAGCCGCGTCAGCTGGTCGAACCACTGGTAATAGCGATGCCCGGGTACCTGCAGTTCCGGCGCGTGCAGGTTCCACTGCCACGCGGCAAAGGCCCACAGCAGGCCGTACTGCAGCGTGAGAAAGCTACCGGTAAACAGTGAGATTCGCGGGTCATAGCGCAGCGCCGTGGTGAAGATCACCAGGAAATAGATCTCGAAGGTGACAATGCTGTTCAGGCCCGTGAGCGGATGGCTGATGAACATGAACGACACCAGCGCGACCGTCACCCAGGTGCCGTCCAGCGAAGATGTCACCAGCCCGACCCATGGGCGATAGCCGAAGCGTTTCAGCCCGAGCAGGATGCCGAGCGCAATAACTGCGCTGGCCAGCGTGATCACGAAGCCCCACACGAATATCGGGACATTCGGGTAGGCAAACAGCTTGTAGGTGGGCGTGACGAGCAGCAGTGCAATGATCAACAACCGCGCCTTCGCGACGAGCAGTTCGCTTTCGCCGGCCAGTGTCACCATTGCCGGCTCTGGTGCCAGCATCAGGCGATTCCATGCGCGTTTCAGTCGATTCATTGCATTCCCCCGGACGCGGAATGTACCGGACCGTTTCACATAATCACAGTGCGTGCTGCCCAGTTCCGCCGATTTACAGGAATTTCTTGTGCGAAGGACGCCGTTCAACGATATCGTGGAGCAGGAACATCGAATGTTGCCGCGCCGACAGGCGTCAAGGAGATGCCGCATGTACAGTCGCTTCGCTTCACTGGGCTCGCTGCTCTTCGTTTCGGTTTCGCTGCTCGCCTGTGCCGGCCAGCCCCCGGGCCCGGCCTCGCGTGCCATCGCCTGGCAGTGTTCCGAGCAAATGAAATTCGATGCGGTGGCGGATGATGTCTCGGCGCGCCTGTCCATCCTTGGCAATGAGCAGACCCTTCCCCGGACCGCCGCCGATTCGGGAGCACGCTACGCCAACAAGGACACCGTGTTCTGGATCACCGGCAAGGAAGCGATGCTGGAACTCGAGGGCGAGAAATACGAGTGCAAGGTCGATCGCATGATCCAGATGGCGCGTGAAGCGGGTATCGATTTCCGGGCCATCGGCCAGGAGCCCGGCTGGATTCTCGATATCGTCGAGAATTCCGGTTTCATCCTGCAATACGATTACGGCCAGCAGCGTGCGCAGATGCCCTGGGCAGCACCGGAAGTGCTCGACGATGGCACGCGCATCTACTTCACCGAAAAGGAAACGCATTCCTTGAAGGTGGTCATCGAACCCGGCCTGTGCCACGACTCGATGTCGGGACAGGCATTTGCCTTCACCGTGCGCCTTGCCTATGACGACATGCATTTGAAGGGTTGCGGCCGCGAACTGTAACAACGCTTCCTTCCCTGCATGGACTACGCTTTAGTCGAGGCTCAAGCCTCGTCGTCACGGGGGAGTGACATGTCCATGCTTGCCGAGTTGCGCCGCCGGAAGGTCTTCCAGGTGGGCGCCGCCTATGTGCTGGTCGGGTGGCTGGTTGTCCAGGCCGCATCCATTGCCTTTCCTGTCTTTGCCGCGCCCGACTGGGTATTGCGGGTTTTCATCTTCGTGTTGCTGCTCGGTTTTCCGCTTGCGCTGGTAATGGCGTGGGCGCTGGAGGTGACTCCGGAAGGCGTGCGTGTCGACCATGCCCCCTATGGCAACAAGCGCCTGTATTCCATTGCACTCGTACTCGCCTTGCTGGCGATTGTATGGTTCGAGTTCGGCCAACCGAGTTACCGCGCCGGCGAAGGCCCGTCGACCGATGGCAAGACCTCGGTGGCGGTGCTGCCGTTTGCGAACATGAGCGGCGACCCCGACGAGGAATACTTCTCCGATGGCATGACGGAAGAACTGCTGAACGTGCTCGCGCGAAATCCCGAGCTGAACGTGGCAGCCCGCACATCGGTGTTCCAGTTCAAGGGTGCGGCGGCCGATGTACGCGAGATCGGTCGCAAGCTCGGTGTCTCGCACATCGTGGAAGGCAGCATCCGGCGCGAGGATGATCGCGTACGCGTCACCGCGCAGCTCATTCGCGTTTCGGACGGCTTCCATGTCTGGTCGGAGAATTACGACCGGCGCCTCGAAAGCATGTTCACCCTGCAGGATGACATCGCGCAGCGCATCGCCGAGCAGCTTGATGCCTCGCTGGGTTCGGGCCAGGTCGTCGCGAGGCGCGACGATATTTCGCCCGAGGCCTACGACCTCTACCTGCGAGGCCGGCAGGTGTACCGGCAGCGTGGCGATCTCTTCGAGATGCTGAACAACTTCATTCGCACCGTCGAGCTGGCACCGGAATTTGCCGATGGCTGGGCAAGCCTGGCGCTCAGCTATGAGCTGGTGCTGTGGGACCAGCAGGGCGGGGCACGCTACGCCGTTGGCGATAATGTTTCCGGGTTGCGCAAGGCGGCGTCGCGCGCGAAGGAACTGGCACCGCTTGCGCCGATGACCTTGCATGCCCTCGGTAACCTCGCGCGCGCCGAAGGGCGATATGCGGATGCGATCGATTTCTACGGACAATCGATGGGGGCCGACCCGACCTATCCCTTCGTGCGCGAGGATCTTTCGGAGGTGCTCCTTTCCATGGGCAAGGATGAAGCAGGCCTGGCCGCTGCGCGTGAACTGATTGCCATTGATCCGCAGGCAGCCGTGTTCTGGGGGCGCCTGTATGAATACGCGAATATCAAGGATGACGCCGCGGTGCGTGCCGAAGCACAGGCAGGTGCGAAGAATGCAGGGCTCTCGATGATGCGCGCATTCTTCAGCGAGTATTACGCGCACATCATGAATGGTCGCTACGACGAAGCCTTGCGTTCCCTGGAGCAGGTTGAAGCCGAGCTGCCAGTCGAGGTCATGATGGAACGGCGCCTGCTGGAATGGGCACTGCACGGAACCGAACGTCGCCCCGGTGAAACCCTGGCGCTGCTCGACCAGACCACGTGGTACGCCGCCCTGCTGCTGGTAGCGGGCGAGGAAGAGCGGTATTTCGATGCGCTCCAGAACGATGTCAGCCACGGTGGTGGCTATTCCGTCTTCAATGCGCTGCGCTATCCCCTTGCGATTCCTCTCATCAATACACCGCGCGCACGGCAGATGCTCATCGACAATGGCTACATCGAGTATTGGCGTGAACACGGCTGGCCGGATGAATGCTGGCCGGTAGGTGAAGATGACTTCGCGTGTGGTCCGCCAGGAAGCCGACAAGCCGCAAGGTGATGAGGAAAAAAAGAACCCGGCACGAAGCCGGGTTCTTTTCGAACAGCTTGCCGTTCGGTTCAGAGACCGACGCGCAGGCCCAGGCCGAAGCCATCGTAGTCCAGGCCACCGTTATCGCCGGTGATGTACTTCAGCGTCACCGCACTGGTTGCGTTGAAGTAGTAACGACCACCGAACTCGAGGCTGGTGGTCGAGTCGTCGTAGATGTCGACGTATTCGTATTCACCGAACAGCTCGATGTTGCCACCAACCATGCCACGGATGCCCGGCTTCAGGTAGATGCCGGTGTCGTCATCGCTGAAGGTGCCGAAGCCGGTTTCAATTTCGGTATCGTCCATCAGGAAGCCGAGCGAACCATAAACGTCTGCATTCGGCGTCATCGAGTGACGCGCACCAATGCCGGCAAACAGGATATCGCTGGTCAGCTCCACACCCGACTCGTCGAACTTCGCCGTGTTGTAACCGCCTTCCACGAAAAGCAGGTTGCTGAGCGAGAACGAACCTTCGATACCGATACGGTTACCGTCCAGGTCGCCACCGCCGGCGTCCAGCGTCAGCATGTCGTAGTTGAAATCCACGTAGGAGTAGCCGAGGTCTGCCGCGTTGGCCGAACCCGCGCCAAGCAGCAGCGAAGCGGCAATCAGGGATGCTTTTTTGGGTATACGGATTTAATGGTTGATGGGGCACCTTTACCCCACCAACCTGATACCATTATCAGATGGTTGATAGATCGACTCCGTAGTTGAGTTCCTCTGCGAAGTCCGGCAGTCCGTAACCGATGGTTTTCTTGTA
>JAWWBT010000038.1:0-16958 GCA_033720815.1 Gammaproteobacteria bacterium
CATTACCCCACCAACAAGCTAATCAGACATAGGCTCATCCAATAGCGTGAGGCCCGAAGGTCCCCCACTTTCACCCGTAGGTCGTATGCGGTATTAGCAACCGTTTCCGGTTGTTGTCCCCCACTACTGGGCAGATTCCTATGCGTTACTCACCCGTCCGCCACTCGTCAGCATCTAGCAAGCTAGACCTGTTACCGTTCGACTTGCATGTGTTAGGCATGCCGCCAGCGTTCAATCTGAGCCAGGATCAAACTCTTCAATTTAAAGGTATTGAAGCGAATGACCATGAACTCAAGAACCACTGTTAATTCAGTTTATCTTGGGCTCGTTAGGTCACTCTTGTCGTTGTGTTGCGAAGCAATCACTCCGACCCGAGCGCCCACACAAGTTACTTGATCCAAGTTGTTAAAGAGCGTTTGAGGCAGTGCTTGTGACCCCTCAAGGCAGACCGACAATTCTAAGCGAATTTCCTTTTCTGTCAAGCCCCGGTGAAGAAAAAGTTTCGTTTTTTCGTTCGCCGTTTTGTGGACTCGGCCTTCACCGCTTGGCGGCTCTGGCTGTCTGCGTTCTCGCTGTTCCCTTGCGAGAGGCCGGCATTATAGGGACCTCGCTGAGATCGTCAACACCCTTTTGCAAGAAAACTGCAAAAAACCTCTCGACTGGCGAAAGCGTCACCATATTGAGCAATCGTCCGCCAGATTTGGCATTCCTGGCGGGCCTGGCTACACGCAAAGGCGCATCCAGAGGCACCGCCAGTACGAACAACGGGGCCCGCGGGCCCCGTTGTGTTGAGTGCGTATAAAGAATCCAGGCGCTATTTCGCAACCGTGACCCTGGCGATCCGTCGCTTGCCGACCTGGTACACAGCTTCGGTGCCGACACTGATCTCGACCTTCGGGTCGGATGCCTTTTCGCCGTCGATCTTTACAGCACCTTGCTTGACCATGCGCATGCCTTCGGAATTCGACTGGACGAGACCGGCATCCTTCAACAGCTGCGCCAGGCCAATCACGCCATCGCTCGCCGTCACGGTCTTTTCGGGCACGTCTTCCGGAAGACCGCCCTGCTGGAATCGCGCAATAAAGTTGTCACGCGCCTTTTCGCCAGCACCCTTGCCGTGGAAACGATCGACGAGTTCGATGCCTAGCGCAAACTTGATGTCGCGCGGGTTGGTGCCATCAGCCACCTGCTTGCGGAACGATTCGATTTCTTCCAGCGGTCGGAATGACAACAATTCGAAGTAGCGCCACATCAGGTCGTCGGATATGGACATGATCTTGCCGAACATGTCATCCGGCTTCTCCGTGATACCAATGTAATTGCCGAGCCACTTCGACATCTTCTGGACACCATCGGTACCCTCGAGCAACGGCATGGTCATCACGACCTGCGGTTTCTGGCCGTAATGCTCCTGCAGCTGGCGGCCCACAAGCAGGTTGAATTTCTGGTCGGTACCGCCGAGCTCCACATCGGCTTCCAGCGCCACCGAATCGTAGCCCTGCACCAACGGGTACAGGAATTCGTGGATCGCAATCGGCCGATTCTCTTTATAACGCTTGGAAAAATCGTCCCGTTCCAGCATGCGCGCCACGGTGTGCTGCGAAGCCAGCCGGATCAGGCCGGCAGCGCCGATCTTTTCCATCCACTCCGAGTTGAAGGCGATGCGCGTCTTTTCCGGATCGAGGATCTTGAAGATCTGCTCCTTATAAGTGCGCGCATTGATTTCGACTTCTTCGGGCGTCAGCGGCGGGCGTGTAGCGTTCTTGCCACTGGGATCCCCGATCATTCCGGTGAAGTCGCCGATGAGGAAAATCACCTCATGGCCGCGCTCCTGGAACTGCCGCATCTTGTTGATGAGCACTGTGTGGCCGAGATGCAGGTCGGGTGCTGTCGGGTCAAAACCCGCCTTGATGCGCAATTTCCTGCCGGACTCGAGCTTCTCTACCAGCTCCTTTTCCAGCAGGATTTCGTCGCAACCACGCGACAGTTCGGCAATCATCTCCTTGCCAGAGGACATTCACACACTCCTTCCGGGTTTCGACAGCGTTCTGTCGAATTGAAAATTTTCAATGCAAATCATGCGCTTGGGATTGACCCCGCACCGTCCCGAGGGTACTTTACGCATGAGTCGGAACGGGTCAGGAAACCATGTCGCAGGCGCAAATGAAACGGGATTATAAGCCACAGGCCACCTCGCGTGCTCGCCGCATCAGCGTGCGCAAGCATCATTATGTGCTTGGAGGCGCGGTCGCGCTGTTTCTGGGCCTGGCCGTGGTAACCGGCCTGACGCAGCCTTCCGGCAGCGTTTCGGCGGACCCGGCAAGCTTTGTTGGCGGCGACCTGCGCCCGCTCGACCTGCCTAGCCGTAATGAACTCCTGATCGAACGCAACGAAGAGAAGCCTGCTGCTGTCACGCGCGAACTCGTGCTGACGGTGAAGTCGGGTGATTCGCTTGCTGCACTGTTTGACCGCCACAACCTTGACCGCGGCGACCTGCACGCCATCATGCAGTCCGAAGTCGCTGCCGAGCGCCTGCGCAAATTGATGCCTGGCGACAGTATCGCGGTACAGGCCAGTGACGAAGGAAAGCTGCTGGGACTGTCCATGGACGCCGATGACATGAATCGTCTTGACATCCATCGTGATGGCAACGGCTTCGCCGTGGAAAAGACCGCAGTGCCCGTGCAGCGCGTTGTACGTTCTGCCACCGGCACCATCGATTCATCTCTCTTTGCGGCGGGCTACGATGCCGGTCTTTCCGATACCCTCATCATGAACCTTGCCGGCATCTTCGGCTGGGATATCGACTTTGCGCTGGATATCCGCAAGGGCGACCAGTTTCGTCTCATCTATGAAGAGATCTATCGGGACGGTGAAAAGCTGAAGGACGGCCCGATCCTCGCAGCAGAGTTCACCAACGAGGATCGCGAGCTGAAAGCCGTGCGCTTCGTTGATGATGAAGGTGACGCCGCCTATTACGCACCTGACGGCCGCGCCATGCGCAAGACGTTCCTGCGTGCACCGCTGAACTTCCAGTATGTCAGCTCGAGCTTCAACCCGAATCGCTATCACCCGATCCTCAAGCGCGTGAAGGCACACAACGGCATCGACTATCGCGCCCCGAAGGGTACGCCGGTCTATGCGGCCGGCGATGGTCGCGTGGTTCGCTCGGCCTATAACAAGTACAACGGTCACCACGTATTCATCCAGCACGGTGAGCGCTACGTGACGAAGTACCTGCATTTCACGCATCGTACCGTTCGCAATGGCGAGCGCGTACGCCAGGGCCAGGTGATCGGTTACGTCGGTGCAACCGGCCTCGCATCCGGACCGCACCTGCATTACGAATTCCTTGTGAACGGCGTGCATCGCAACCCGCGCACCGTCAACCTGCCCGACGCGGAACCGATCGCTGACAAGTATCGCGAAGAGTTCCTCGCCTTGAGCGCGCCGTTGCTGCGCCAGCTCGAAGTCGTGGATGCCGACACCCGCGTTGCCATCGCACCCTGATCCTCATGCCGGAGCTCTACCTCGGCCTGATCTCCGGTACCAGCCTCGATGGTATTGATACGGCGCTGGTCGAGTTCAACCCGACCCCACGCGTCGTCTTTGCACACAGTTATCCATTACGACCGGAATTGCGCGCGCAGGTTCTCGAAGTCATCAACAATGCCGGCACGGCAGATGTTGCGAGCATCGGGCGACTTGATCATGCGTTCGGAATTGCCTTCGCCTGGGCGGCCGAGCAGGCCATGCGTGATGCAGGCGTCAGTGCAAGCGACGTTGCAGCGATCGGCTCGCACGGCCAGACCCTCTGGCACGACCCCGAAGGCGAACATCCGTTCACCTGGCAGATCACCGACGCAAACCTTATCGCCGCTCGGACCGGACGGCCGGTCGTCGCCGATTTCCGTCGCAAGGACATGGCAATGTGTGGCCAGGGCGCGCCGCTGGCATGCGGGTACCACCGCGAAATCTTCGCCTCGCTTTCGCCTGTTGCCGTGATCAATCTCGGTGGCATCGCCAATGTCACCTTGATCCGCGGTGATGAAGTCACCGGCTTCGATACCGGCCCGGCCAATGCGCTGACCGATGCCTGGATCTACGCGCATGGCGATGGCAGCGCATATGACAAGGATGGTGCCTGGGCGGCAAGCGGTGTGGTGAACGAGGACCTGCTCGAACGCATGCTGGCTGAGCCGTATTTCAAGGCGGCAACACCCAAGAGTACCGGCAAGGAACTCTTCAACCTTGCCTGGGTGGAGCAACACCTCGACGGCGACGAAGCACCCGAAAACGTGCAAGCCACACTGTGCGAACTCAGTGCCCGCACGGTTGCGGCCGAAGTGAATCGCGCCGGCGTCGAGCACGCGATTGTTGTCGGTGGTGGTGCGCACAATCCGGAGCTCTTGCGGCGCCTGGAAACAAACCTTGAATCAGCCCGCCTGGAAACGTCGGCGGCACACGGACACGACCCGGATTTCATCGAGGCTGCGTGCTTTGCCTGGCTCGCACACCAGCGCATGAAGGCGCTGCCTGGCAATGTTGCGACCGTGACCGGCGCGAGTGCAGAAACAATACTCGGTGGTCTCTACCTGCCCTGATTTTCCGCTACTAGCCGCGCAAGCACACCTTCGCGGATTGCGGCATCCACCACTTCAACCTCATCGAGTTCGCAGATATCCAGCAGGCCCTGCGCGATGCATAGCGACGCTGCGACCACTTCCGCACGGTCAGGTGAAATACCGAGTCGCACGAAACGGTCGAATTCGCCGAGCTCGGCCAGTTGCGCCGCCACTTCATCCAGTCCACGACGACTCACACGGCCGTGGGCGGTACCGAGTGATTCGCACAGGGTGGCGAGTGTTCCAAGGGCGCCTGATGTGCCCAGCACCCTCGCGGGTGATCGCCTCATGAGTTCTGCACGTACACGCTGCAGGTGCTCGATTGCCCCCGCTGTCGCCGAGTGAATCAGGTCAAGCGAAACCCGGCGGTCCGGGAAATGCGTTTCCGAAAGTGTCACGCATCCAAGCTGCTCGCTCACGGACCACTCGGGTTCGCCTGCCTTACCTGCCGCCAGCTCCGTACTGCTGCCACCGATATCAAAGACCATGATCGGCTCGTGATTTTCCGCAAGGAATTGGCGAACACCGCAATAGACAAGTGCGGCTTCCTCGTCACCCGACACAACGTCGACAGTGAAACCAAGCGTTGCTTCTGCCTCTGCAATGAAGTCGTCCGCGTCGGAGGCCATGCGCAAGGCGTTGGTTCCAACCGCGCGAACATGTTCAGGCGAGAGCCCCTCGAGACGCCGCGCAAAACGGGAGAGAGCCGCAATGCCACGCGCCCACGCATCGGGGTGCAAGCTGCCATGCGGTTGCAGGCCCTGCGCGAGTCGCACCGGATCACGCAGGCGATCTATCGTTACGAGTCCATTCGGTCCGTTCCTCGCCACCACCATATGGAAACTGTTCGACCCCAGGTCGATGGCGGCAAACGTATCGCTGGCTGGCGAAGACACGAGAGTCGATTTCTCCACATTCAAGCGTGAGAGCAGACTAGCAGTTATTCGCGGGTGTCGGCATCAACAAAAAAAGGGCGCCGAAGGCGCCCCTTTTCTTCCAGGCCAATCAGGAAAGGCCTAGACCGAGAACGAGGAACCGCAACCGCAGGTTGTTGAAGCATTCGGGTTGCGAATGACGAACTGCGCGCCCTCGAGGTCTTCCTTGTAGTCGATCTCCGCACCCATCAGGTACTGGAAACTCATCGGGTCGACCAGCAGGGTCACGCCACCGTTCTCGACATGAGCATCGTCTTCAGCGGCCTCTTCATCGAAGGTGAATCCGTACTGGAAACCCGAGCAACCACCTCCGGTGACAAAAACCCGAAGCTTCAGGTTTTCGTTCTGCTCTTCTTCGATCAGCTCGCGAACCTTGCGGGCGGCCGAATCGGTAAACAGCAGCGGCGGCGGTGCAGAGGAATTGGCGGAGTTCGGATCGTGTGTCTGTACGGACATGCTTGCCTCGGAAGTTCCGGAATATTTACCTGAGTATTTTACTCGATTATTCCCCGGATTTCGCGGCTTCCTCGTCGCTTTCTGCCGCTTCCCCGGTTTCACCGTTGTCGTGACGCAACTGGAGGGGCTCGTTATTCACCGGCTTGTGGACCAGCTTGCCATTCACCGTGGCACCCGCCTCCATGCGGATACTGTTGTAATAGACATCACCCTCGACCCGGGCACGGGCGCCGAGTTCGAGATTGCCGGTGACGTGGACATCGCCTTCGACCAGGCCATTCAGCATCACGTCGGAGACATGAACTTCGCCCACGACACGACCACGCTCGCTCAGCGACAATGCCGAGTGCGCCTCACCCGCATGGACATTGCCTTCGATTTCGCCATCAACATGCAGGCCACCCTCGAAGTGAACGTCACCCACGATGCGGGTGTTACTGCCGACCAGCGTGTCCATCGCTGCGCTCTTGCGCTTGTTGCCACCAAACATCTCTACCTCCTAGCCAACGGCCTGGCTCCAGTCCAGGCTCTGCTTGATATTCTCGCCGCCACGACCATTCGGGCGGACATTGATTTCGACCCGGGCCGGACTGAAGCCGGCCGGTAGGCGGATGTCGCCTTCGAAATCCTGGAAATACTTGAACGAGTAATTCAGCGTCTCGCCTCCGCCTTCAACCAGGCTCGCCAGCGGCAATGCCGTCGGCTGGCCATCCTGTACACCATGGAGCGTCACTTCGACTTCGCCGCTCGCGCGACGGTCATGCTTGATCGCCTGGATCAGCACGAGACGGTAGTGAAACAGTTCTGCATCCGGCCCCGGCGTCAGGCGAAAGCTCTGAATGCGCAGGCCGGCCTGCGCATCATCCGGCGAGACGATACCGCGATAGAACGCCAGCTCCTCGCGCAACTCCAGGACTTCGTCCTGCATGGCAGTCAGGTTCGCCTGCACCTGTTCACGCGCCTCGCGATCAATTTCACCGCTTCGCTCGAGCAATGCAATGCGTTCACGCAACTCGCGGTTCAACTTGTTCAGCGTGGTGATCTCGCGCTGCAGGCTGCCCTGCAACCTGGAGGCCTCCATCGCGTCGTAACCACCACGCTGGCGACCGAATTCGAACGCACCCAGGATCAGGGCGATGATCGACACCGCAACCACCGTGTACACGATGCCGTTACGCAGGGGTCTGTGGGGGCGCACCACAAGGCGGTGTCGGGACATGCCAAAAGGATCCTCGTCTGCAAAGTGCCAATGATACCCACACGCAGGGCACGCGTGGCAACGACTGGCGCACGGTCTGGCATAATACGCCCATGCCCGCACCCGCCAACAAGCCGACGGCGCGATTGTCCTACCTGGACCGCATGCGCGTGCGCCTGGCCGGCCGGACAGCCCTGCTGCAACTCAGCATACTCGGCGTCACGACAGGCGTTATCGTCGGGATCCTGATGCTGCTCTTCCGTGGTGCAGTAGAGTACGTCCAGTTCCAGCTCCTGCCCGGCGGCGACCCGGAAAACTATGAAGCCTTGCCGGCGGATTTGCGCTGGCTGCTGCCGACGCTCGGCGGCGCGGTACTCGCGCTGCTGTTCCTGGTCGTAAAGCCGAAACGCCGCCAGGGCGGCATCGTGCACGTGCTTGAACGGCTTGCCTACCATCAGGGGCACCTGTCTTCACGGAACGCCATCCTCGAATTTCTCGGGGCCGGCATCAGCATCATCACTGGCCAGTCGGTCGGCCGTGAGGGCCCGAGCGTGCACCTCGGTGCCGCAGGTGCCAGCATCCTGGGGCGGCGTCTCGCACTACCCAACAATGCCCTGAGAGTACTGGTCGGCTGCGGCGCGGCCGGCGCCATTGGCGCGGCATTCAACACCCCGCTCGCCGGCGTGATCTTCGCGATGGAAGTGGTATTGATGGAATACACCATCGCCGGTTTCGCGCCAGTAATGCTCGCTGCGGTGAGCGCCACCGCAATTACGCAGCTGGTGTATGGCGCCCACCCCGCATTCACGGTGCCGGAGATCGCACCCTTGCCGCTCGGCGAGCTGCCGGTACTGCTCGCCGTCGGCGTATTGATTGGTGCGTTGTCAGCCAGTTTCAACGGTGGCTCGGTGTGGCTGGCGCGCAAGCTGCGACCGCTACCATTGATAGCACGCTTCCCGCTGGCGGGACTGGTCACGGGGTTGATCGCACTTGGCGTGCCCGCGGTCATGGGCATCGGTTACGACACGGTGAATGCCGCCATGCTCGGTGAACTCGGCCTGGTAGCCCTGGCACTGATTGTTGCCGGCAAGATTATCGCAACCGCCATGACCGTCGGCTGCAACCTCCCCGGCGGCCTGATCGGCCCGACGCTGGTGATCGGCGCCGCGGCAGGTTCGCTGGCAGGACTGGTGGTCGCGCTGCTGTTCCCGGAACACAGCTGGCAACCGGCGATTTACACGCTCGTCGGCATGGCCGCAATGATGGCCGCCACCCTGCAGGCACCACTGGCGGCGCTGGTCGCCCTGCTGGAACTGTCCGGCGACACCCTGTTGATCTTCCCGGGCATGCTGACCGTGGTGGTTGCCGTGCTGGTATCCCGGGAATTCTTCAAGCAGGAATCCCTGCTGCTCCAGCTCATGCACGCGCGCGGGCTCAATTACCGCAACGATCCCATAGCGCAGTCGTTACGCCGCATTGGTGTGGCAGGCGTGATGGAAACCGACCTGCAGACCGTGCCCGCCGAACTGGATTATCCCGGAGCCCGCGAGCTGCTCGATTCCGGTCCGAAGTGGCTGCTGATCGACAGTGAAGAAGAGCGCAGGTACCTCCTGCCCGCTGCAGACCTCGCGCGTTACATGGCCGAGCACACCGGCGAATCCGAGTTCAACCTCGTCAAGCTGCCGGGCCGGCGTGTCGAATTGATGCCGATTCACCTGCAAGCCACCCTGCAGGAGGCCTATGATGTGCTGCAGGCACAGGAAGCGGACGGCGTTTACATCCTGCGCCCGGGCATGCGCTCGCGCGTGCTTGGCATCCTCACCCGCGAAGGCATCGAAAACGCCTACGCACGCTGGTAAACGAAGGAGAATCACATGCATTCACACGGTTGGTTGCAGGCACTGCACGTCATCTTCATGGTCACCTGGTTCGCGGGCGTGTTCTACCTGCCGAGACTGTTCGTCTATCACGCGATGACAGACGACACGCCCGGCAAGGAACGCTTCAAGGTGATGGAACGCAAGCTGATGATCCTCACCCACATCGGGATGGGGCTGACCTGGATTTTCGGCCTCTGGATGCTGGCTAGCTACGCCTGGGCGGCGTTCGGCCAGATGGGCTGGCTGCACACCAAGCTTGCGCTGCTGGTGCTGCTGACGGGCTACACCATCTGGTGCAGCCGCCTGGTAAAGGTCTTCGCCCGCGATGCCAACACCCACAGTCATGTCTGGTACCGCTGGTTCAACGAGGCGCCAACGGTGCTGCTGGTCGCAATCGTACTGCTGGCGACCTTGAAACCCTTCTGAGCGCCCCCACCTCTGTGGCATCGGGCGCTTACCCGTCGGGCGCGCCCATGTTAAAATGATTCCAATTCGCAATAACTGAATCTGCCCCGCGCCAGCGGGGCTTTCCATCACTGCAAGGAGGTATTTCATGAGCGTACTGGTTGGCCGCAAGGCACCTGATTTCACCTGTGCTGCCGTGCTCGGCGACGGCAAGATCGTCGACGAGTTCAACTTCCTGGAAGACACCAAGGGCAAGTACCGCGTCGTGTTCTTCTACCCGCTGGACTTCACCTTCGTGTGCCCGTCCGAGCTCATCGCGCTGGACAAGCGCATGGATGCCTTCAAGGAGCGCGGCGTGGAAGTCGTCTCGGTGTCCATCGACTCGCAGTTCACGCATAACGCCTGGCGCAACACGCCGGTCAACAAGGGTGGCATCGGCGAAGTCCGTTACACCATGGCCGCTGACGTGACCCACCAGATCGCGCGTGACTACGGCGTGGAAACCCCGGACGGCGCAGTTGCCTTCCGTGGCGCCTTCCTGATCGACAAGGACGGCCTGGTTCGCCACCAGATCGTCAACGACCTGCCGCTGGGTCGCAACATCGACGAGCTGGTTCGCATGGTCGATGCGCTCGCCTTCTTCGAAGAGAACGGCGAAGTCTGCCCGGCCGGCTGGCAGAAGGGCGATCAGGGTATGAAGGACACCCCGGAAGGTGTCGCCGAATACCTGTCGGAGAGCGCCGACAAGCTGTAATCCCGGAAAACGGGATCGCATGAAAAAAGCCGCCTCGCAAGAGGCGGCTTTTTCTTTGCGCGAATCCTATTCGGCTCAGTCAGCCTTTTCCATCTGCGACTGGTTGTAGTTCTGGATGCCGACCTTCTCGATCAGCTCCAGCTGGGTTTCCAGCCAGTCGACGTGGTCTTCCTCGGACTCGAGGATGTCGAGGAACAGCTTGCGCGAGACGTAATCGCCGCAGGCTTCGCAGTGGGCGATCGCTTCGTGCAGCAGCGGAATGGCCTGGTGCTCGATCTTCAGGTCGCACTCGAGGATTTCCTTCGTGTGCTCGCCGATCATCAGCTTGCCGAGGTCCTGCAGGTTCGGCAGGCCTTCCAGGAAGAGAATCCGCTCGATCAGCCAATCGGCGTGCTTCATCTCGTCGATGGATTCTTCGTATTCCTTCGCGCCCAGCTTGGACAGGCCCCAGTCGTTGAACATCCGCGAATGCAGGAAATACTGGTTGATCGCGGTGAGTTCGTTCGTCAGCGCCTTGTTGAGGTATTCGATGACCTTCTTGTCGCCCTTCATGCTGTCTCCTTGTGACGGCTGCGCAGAATTGGAATGAGTCCAGAGGATAGCGCAGGCACGCAGGACTGGCTAGGGCGATGAAAGCCTAAGTCATTGATATCAAAGGATATTGCAAACGCGAATCGTTTCGATTCAGGTTGGGGCGACCAGGATCAGGCCGTCTGGGGAAGGATGGCAGGACGCGACGGCGCGGCATCCCGCTCGCGAACACCCATGCGCACCATCTCGTCGGCCAGGATTTCACGCGCCTGGCGGGCACACTTGCCACAGGTCGTGCCACAGCCGGTTTCCTTCGAGAGTTCACGCAACGAGCAGCAGCCCTCGCGCGCCTTGGCGCGAATCTGCGTGTCAGTCACTGCGTTACAGATGCATACATACATGGTCATTCACCTCAGTTGCGATGATAGATGCGAATGAGAATGATTGTCAACTGAGATAATAAAATACTGACAAATCTAAATGAGAATGATTTGCATTTCTGATCAATACCCCCTAGAATCCGCAGCGCATTGGATGAAAACCATCCGGAGCCAATCCCGGCGCAGACCGGGGTGGCAGGGGCCGGCCAGCGAGATGGCCGAAAAGAAACGATTTTTATCTAGTTAACGAGGACAGGACTGATGCGACACCTGATGCTTGCAGCCGCCGGCGCACTGGCGGTCTCCCCGGTTTTCGCGGCGAACGACACGCCGACCACCGAGGAACTTTACGAAATCATAAAGGCCCAGCAGGAGCAGATCGACAACCTGGTCGGCAAGCGTGACGACGTTTCCGAAGGTTCGACCTCCATCGGCGGCTACGGCGAACTGCACTACAACGATTACGAAGGCGGCGCCGAGATGGACTTCCATCGCTTCGTGCTGTTCTTCAACCACGAGTTCACCGACGACATCCGTTTCTTCTCCGAGCTGGAGCTGGAACATTCGCTGGCCGGTGACGGCAAGCCGGGCGAAATCGAGCTCGAACAGGCCTACGTGGAATTCGACGTGACCGACCGCACGCGCCTGAAGGGCGGCCTGTTCCTGATGCCGATCGGTTTCCTGAACGAAACGCATGAACCGAACACTTTCTACGGCGTGGAGCGCAACCCGATCGAGAAGAACCTGATCCCGACCACCTGGTGGGAAGGCGGTTTCGGTGCAGCCGGTAACTTCGGTGAAAGCGGTTTCTCCTGGGACCTGAACATGCACTCCGGCCTCGCTGTGGGAGCTGACTACAGCATTCGCAGCGGTCGCCAGAAGGTTGCCGAAGCCGTGGCCGACGAGCTGGCCTACTCCGGTCGCCTGAAGTACACCGGCATCGCTGGTCTCGAGGTCGCTGCCTCGTTCTTCCATCAGGGCAACATCACGCAGAACCTCGTGCCGAACTCCGGCGCCGGTACCCTGCTTGAAGCCCACGTGCGCTGGAACACCGGCCCGCTGACGCTGACCGCGCTGTATGCCGACTGGACGCTGGATGGCGATGCACCGGCAGTCCTGAACAAGGACAAGCAGACCGGTGGCTACGGTGAAGCCAGCTGGCGCTTCAACGAGTCCTTCGGCGTGTTCGCCCGCCACAACATCTGGGATAATGGTGGCTTCGGCGATACCGAACAGACGCAGACCAACATCGGCTTCAACTACTGGCCGCACAAGAACGTCGCGGTGAAGTTCGATCTCCAGCAGCGCGACGAAAACAACGAAGCCAGCGAAGGCTTCAACATCGGTATCGGTTACCAGTTCTAAGGTAACCCCAAGGATGCACTCGATGCCCAATGGCATTGCAGACAATCCGACCAGGAAGACAGGCCTGCGGTTCGCCGCAGGCCTGCTCCTTTTCTGTTTCCTGGTAATCGCCGGAGAAAGCCGGGCCGAGGGTGACTACCTGTCACCCGCAGCTTTCCTTCAGGAAGCTTTCGACGGCGATGAACCCAATACCTCGATGATCTGGCTCACCGGGGAGAAAGGTGATGCGGTAAAGGAAATCCTTGGGCATTCACCACGCTCTTTGCGCGTGCGTTACTGGCAGCAAGGTGAACGCACCGCATGGATACTGGACGAAATCGGCCGGGAAAAACCCATCACCGCCGGCTTCGTTATCGAGAACGGCGTCATGAAACAGGTGCGCGTGCTGGTATTCCGCGAATCCCGCGGCTGGGAAGTCCGGCATGAATTCTTCACCGAGCAGTTCGACGACGCAACACTGGAAGATGACCGACAACTGGACCGCAGCATCGACAATATTACCGGCGCGACGATGTCGGTCAGCGCCATGAAGCGCATGGCACGAGTTGCACTTTACCTGGACCGCAAGGCACGGGAGGACTGAACCATGTCACCTCGTCGACGTCGGCTCTTCGAAAAACTGCGCTCGCTCTACCTGTGGCATCGCTACGTCGGCCTGGCTGCGGCGCTGCTCATCATCTGGCTTGCCTCTACCGGTATTTTCCTGAACCACACCGAAGACCTCGACCTGCCACAATCTCACGTGTCGCAGGACTGGCTGCTGGACGCCTACGGCATCCAGGCGGCAACCAGCCTGCAGGGTTATCACATTGGGGACCACTGGATTACGGCTGCCGGTAGCCTCACGTATATCAACCGGCAACGCCTGCACAACGAGCAGGACCTGGTCGGAGCCATCGAGACGGAATTCGGTTTCGTACTGGCCTATGCGAACCAGTTGCAGTTGTATACGGACAAAGCAGTTCTCGTTGAAACGCTGCCATTTACGGCGACGAGTGCCGCAATCACGGCCATTGGTCGTGATGCCGACGGCACGATCCTGATCGATACGAATGCGGGGCGGTTTCGCAGTGACTCCGCTTTTCTCGACTTTTCGCCGGTCACCAGCGATGCCGAGCTTTCAGTCATTGAAGAACACGTGCTGCCCGATGCGCTGCTACATGATGTAGCAGAGGACATTCGCCACCATACACTCGACTGGGAACGCGTGATGCTCGACCTTCACAGCGGTCGTATCCTGGGAGTGGCGGGCAAGTGGATTGCCGATGCAGTAGCGATTGCCATGCTATTGCTGGCCGTCAGCGGTGTGCTGGTCTGGTTGCGACGCTGGCGCAGTCGCCGCAGCAAGTTGCAGCGCTAGGCAGAACCCCTTACCGGCAAGTCAGCCGTTGCCGTGACGGCGCTCATCATTGCCGGAAGGCTGCTCCGGTGCCCCCTCGGGAAACAGCAAGGGTGACAATTCCTCGAGCGCCTTTCGGTAGACCTTGCGCTTGAAGAACACCACTTCTTCCAGCGGCGTCCAGTAATCCACCCACTTCCAGTGGTCGAATTCCGGCGTTTCGCCGCGATCAAATCGAACACGGGATTCCTTGCCGACCAGTCGCAGCATGAACCAGCGCTGCTTCTGGCCAATGCAGACCGGGCGCGAATGCCGGCGCACGTAGTGCCTGGGCAACCGATAACGCAACCAGCGCTGCGTGCGACCGAGAACTTCAACTTCGCGGGGTTCGAGCCCGACTTCTTCGCGCAGCTCGCGAAACATCGCCTCTTCCGCCGATTCGTCCTGCTGGATACCGCCCTGGGGGAACTGCCAACCGCTCCGATTGACACGACGCGCCCAAAGCAACTGACCCTCGTCGTTACTGATGATGATGCCTACATTGGCGCGAAATCCGTCGCGATCAATCATTGCCGCTCTCTGCCCCAAAATCCTGGCGAGAATTCACTGCCTACCATCTTACCGGATTGCATCGCCTGCGCAGAAGGCGAGGCGCGGTTACAATGCACCATCGTTTCGGGGACAAGGCAGGCAATGCAGCCATGCATGATCGCGCGAAAATCTGGCTGACGAGCGGCGTGCTGCTGCTCGTCAGCATCATTTCGCTGGGTATTGCACTCGCATTTGGCAGCGTGTCGATCAGTCCTGCCGAAGTGCTTGCGGTACTTGCGGGCGACGGGGAAACGCTGCATCGCACGCTCGTGCTGGACCTCCGCCTGCCGCGCGCTACTGCCGCCTTCGCCACCGGTGGCCTGCTCGCACTCGCTGGCGCCTTGATGCAGGTCCTGCTGCGCAACCCGCTGGCAGACCCCTACATTCTCGGCGTATCCGGCGGTGCTGCCGTCGGCGCATTGTTCGTGATGCTGCTGGGGCTGGGTGGCCTGTGGGTTGGCGGTGCCGCCTTCGGCGGTGCCCTCTTGTCCACCTTCATTGTCTTCTCGCTGGCACACGGTCGGGGTGGCTGGACACCAACACGCCTATTGTTGACCGGCGTGGTTGTCGCCGCCGGGTGGGGAGCACTGATCAGCCTGATGCTGGCGCTAGGCCCTGACAGCAGCCTGCGCAACATGCTGTTCTGGCTGATGGGTGATCTTTCATACGCCAGCGACCCTTATGTCGAAGTTCTCGTACTCGCACTGGGCCTCGTTGTCGTCCTGCCGTTTTCACGCCATCTCAACCTGCTTGCCCGCGGCGACCTGCAGGCACGCACACTCGGGGTACCGGTGCAGCCGCTGAATATCGGCATCTACCTCGTAGCTTCCCTGTTCACGGCAGTCGCTGTCACGCAGGGTGGTTCGATCGGATTCGTCGGCCTGGTCATACCGCACATGCTCCGGCTCGCCAGCGGTGCCGATCATCGACGCCTGTTGCCCGGCGCCGTACTTGCGGGTGGCAGCCTGCTGGTGCTCGCCGACACGCTGGCAAGGACCATCGTCGCGCCACGGCAGCTGCCGGTGGGTGTGGTCACCGCCTTCATCGGCGTGCCTCTCTTCCTCTATCTCCTGAACCGATCGAGGAGCACGGTATGACCCGGCTGCGCCTCGAACAGCTCGGTGTTTCCATTGCCGGGAAGCAGGTCGTGGAGGAACTCGATCTCGAATTCAAGGGAGGTCAGTGCATCGGCATCCTCGGCGGCAACGGTGTCGGCAAGACCACCCTGCTGCATACCATTGCCGGCCTGCGCGATACGCAGGCGGGTGCGGTCATGCTTGGTGATGGTGCCATCGCGGAATTGCCGGAACGACAGCGCGCGCAACGACTCGGCCTGCTGATGCAATCCTATGAGGATCCATTCCCCGCCACAGTGCTCGATACAGCATTGATCGGGCGTCATCCGCACATCGGTTTCTGGCAATGGGAAACGGAAACGGATGTTGAAATCGCGCGCGAGGCGCTGGCGCGTACGGGCATGGCGGAACTTGAACATCGTGATGTGCATGAACTGTCTGGCGGCGAACGTCGTCGCCTGGCGATTGCCACCCTGCTCGCACAGGACCCTGATGTATTCCTGCTCGACGAACCGGTGGACCAGCTTGACCCTTTTCACCAGATGCGCCTTTTGAAGTATTTCCAGCAGCTTGCACACGAACAGCAGCGACTGGTCATCATGTCATTGCACGACGTTAACCAGGCAGCGCGCTTCTGCGATGCCGTGCTGCTGTTGTACGGGAATGGCGAAATGGAATGCGACGAGACCTACAAGGTACTCACGCCGGAAAATCTGGAGCGACTCTACGGCCTGCCGGTGCGCATGATCACGACTGAGGACGCATTGTTCTTCCAGCCTGTCATCGATTAGGCATTCCCGATTCCTACAGCAGGAAACGCCCTTCTATCACCATCACGGCCTGGCCTCCCAGCAGCACGCGCCCGCCCATCTGCCGACACTGCATTTCGCCACGTCGCGCACCACCCTGTAGCGCTGTAATCTCGTTCTGTTGCAGGCGGCGCGTCCAGTACGGTGCCAGCACCACATGGGCAGAGCCGGTAACCGGGTCTTCCGCAACGCCGACACGAGGTGCGAAGTAGCGTGAATAGATATCCGTTCCCTCACCGGGTGCGGTGGCTACAATGCCCTGGGCACGGATGGCGTTGACCTTCTGCATGTCAGGCACGAGGGCCTCCACGCTGGCCGCGTCGGGAAACACGGCGAGAATCTTGTCGCTCTCCGGATCATCCAGCTGCGTGCGCAGCACCTCTTCCGGTTGCGCGCCGAGCGCGGCGGCAACAACGCCACCATCTTCCCAGGGCTGTGCAGGCCGCGACGGAAAATCCATCCACAGCATGCCGTCTTCACGACGCACGCCCAGCTCGCCGCTCGCTGTTTCGAACGTCACGCTTCCGATTTCCAGTTCAAGACGCTCGAAAATCACGAACGCGCTGGCAAGCGTTGCATGGCCACACAACTCCACTTCGCGGCCGGGCGTGAAC
>JAWWBT010000039.1:0-16698 GCA_033720815.1 Gammaproteobacteria bacterium
ATGCAGATATCCTGTTGCGCGATTACCCTGAATCACGCGAAGCCGTCATGGTTCTCGAGATGCGGGAGGCCGAAGGGAATGACTGAACACGATACCCTGCACGAGGAGGATTCCGGCGCGATGAACGAGTTGCCCGGCGCGACGCTGCGTCGGGAACGCGAGGCCCGGAGCCTCAGTGTGCGGCAGGTGGCGAGCGAACTGCATGTGGATGACCGCCTCCTGCAGGCGCTGGAGAACGATGATTTCGCGGCTATCGGTGCGCCGATTTTCGTGAAGGGTCACCTGCGAAACTATGCGAAGTTGCTCGGTATCGATTCGGCACCCCTGATCGATGCCTATGAGCGATTCGCACCGGTTGAGGAACCGAAGATCTTCGCACGCAAGGCAGACGGTACCTCGATGGAAGTGACCTCGACAGGTCCCTGGGTGAAGGTGTTCGGCTGGTTCTTGCTGGTGCTCCTGTTGCTCGGCAGCCTTGGCTGGTGGTACTACCAGCAGGAATCCGCATCGGGGGCAGGCTCGACATTGCGCGTCCTTGATCGCGGTGATTCCACCATTGACAGTGTTGCGACGGATGAGAGCGTCGACGAAGGTACCGATACCGCTACCGACGAAACAGGAAGCCCGGATCCACGGGCGCAGCTTGTGGAAGAGCCGGTGGGCACCGAAGAAGGTGCTGTTGAAGGTAAGGTGCCGGCAGGCCAGAGCGACGGCGATACCACTGAGGCGATCCAGGCTGCCGGGGAAATGTCGCCGGACAAGGCAACGGCAGACTCGACTGCCACGCCACGTAGCGAGCCAACAGTGACAGATGACCGGCCCCGGGAAAGTTCGCAAGTCGCGACCCCGTCGACCGCAACGACCAGCGACGCGGTGCCTGGAACGGCAATCGCCGAAGGCATCATCCGGCTGCGGTTTGCCGATGCGTCCTGGGTAGAGGTTTATAACCTTGCTGAAGAACCGCTCCTTTATGATCTCGTACCGGCTGGTAGCGTACGAGAGGTTCGCGCAGGAGGAGAGTTGCGGGTCTTTCTCGGCAATGCGCCGGCGGTGAGCATGACAGTGAACGGTGAGCCGTTTGATCTCGAGCGCTATGTTCGTCGTGACAACACGGCACGTTTCCGACTCGACCCAACGCAGCCACGGTAACCTGCGGCAGGGGCCGGACAGTTATTCAACCAGATGATCCGGGCCGGTTGCCTAGCGACCGGCCCGCCGACGTTCAGGAATCGATTTTGAGCAAGAAGATACAGTCCATTCGTGGATTCAATGACATCCTCCCGGAACAGGCCGCTGTCTGGCAGCAGGTCGAGGCCGCAGCGCGTCGCAGTTTTGCAGCCTATGGCTACGAGGAAATCCGCCTGCCGATCATCGAGCAGACGTCCTTGTTCGCGCGGTCGATTGGCGAAGTAACCGATATCGTCGAGAAGGAAATGTATACCTTCGAGGATCGTAACGGTGATTCGCTGACCCTGCGCCCGGAGGGCACGGCCGGTTGCGTGCGCGCTGCCATCGAGCAGGGCATGCTCCATAACCAGGTGCAGAAGCTCTGGTACGCGGGACCGATGTTCCGCTACGAGCGACCACAGAAGGGGCGCTACCGACAGTTTCACCAGTTCGGTGTGGAAGCCTTCGGTCTCGAAGGTCCGGACGTCGATGCGGAAGTCATCCTGCTTGCCGCACGTTTCTGGAAGGAGCTGGGCCTTGATGGCCTGACGCTTGAACTGAATTCGCTGGGTTCGAATGAGGCGCGTGATCGTTATCGTGCCGCACTGGTCGACTATTTCTCGGGTTACGAGTCCGACCTCGATGACGATGGACGCAGGCGCCTCAAGACCAATCCGTTGCGGCTGCTGGATTCCAAGCATGAGGGTACGCGCAAGCTGCTGGCCGATGCGCCGACGCTGCCGGATTATCTTGATGATGAATCCCGCGAGCATTTCGGGAAATTGTGTGAAAGCCTCGAGGCCTGCGGTATTTCCTACCAATTGAACCCTACACTGGTGCGTGGCCTGGATTACTACAACCGCACGGTGTTCGAATGGACCACCGACCAGCTCGGCGCGCAGAGCGCTGTCTGTTCTGGCGGCCGATACGATGGGCTTGTCGAGCAGCTCGGCGGAAAGCCGGTGCCGGCCATTGGCTGGGGCCTCGGTATCGAGCGGCTCATAGCCTTGCTCGAGGTACAGGGCATCACGCCGCAGCCACAGGCACCGCACGCCTACCTCGTGCTGGCCGGCGATGCGGCGCAGCAAAAGGGCCTGTTGCTTGCCGAGCAATGGCGGGCTAAGGTGCCGGGCCTCGAGTTGCAGATGCACCTCGGCGGGGGCAGCATCAAGTCACAGTTCAAGAAAGCTGACCGCAGCGGGGCTGCGGTCGCACTGGTTATCGGTGATGACGAACTGCAGTCGCAGCAGGTCACGCTGAAATACCTGCGCGAGTCGAAAGAGCAGGAGACCCTGCTGCAGGAAGAGTTGCCGGCACGTCTTGCCGCTCTCGTCGCTGCGTGATCGACACGCGCTGCAAGTCATTCCTTACTTTAAAGATGGCGACCGAGGTTGCCGAAGCGGAGATTTGAAGTGGACGCTTATACGCACGAGAAAGAGCAGATCGACCAGATCAAGCAGTGGTGGAAGGAAAACTGGCTGTTCCTGGTAGGCGGCCTGGTGCTTGCGATTGGTGGCATCAGCGGCTGGCGTGCCTGGCAGGCCTATGAACTGGAACGGGCTGAAGCGGCGTCCAGCCAGTACAAGGAAATGCTCGTGCAGGTCGCTGCGCAGAATGCCGACAGGGCCGATGCCACCTATTCCACTCTGAAGAATGAATACGGCGACACGGTGTATGCGCTCCTTGGCGCCTTGCAGCGTGCAGAGAACGCATTGTCCGCCGGCGACCGGGAAACCGCCATGGCTGAACTGGCCTGGGCGATGGAAAGCGGCATCGATCGTGAACTGCAGTTGCTCGCACGCCTGCGCCTCGCCCGTGTGCAACTTGCCGGTGGTGACGAAGCAGCTGCACTCAAGACCGTTGCCGCGGTCGCGAAACCGGGGCGTTTCACGTCTGCTTTCGAGGAACTGAAGGGCGACGCCCATTATTTCCAGGGTGATGTAGCGGCTGCGCGCGCGGCCTACCAGGCGGCGCTGGATGCGCAGGTTGACGGTGGCGGTGATCCGCGCAAGCTGCAGCTGAAGATCGATAACCTTGCCATGCCGGTCGGTGCAGTCGCCGGCGGCGAGGAAGCCGGCGAATGATGGTACGTAGACTTCTGTTGCTGGCACCGGCGTTGCTGCTGGGTGCCTGCGTGATGAGCAATCTCGAGGAGCCGGCGGAGCTGGTCGATTTCGAGCAGCAGGCAGAATTTGACGAGGCCTGGAGTGCGAGCCTGTCCGGCAGTGATGAGGATCTCCTGCTCGCGTTACGTCCGGTTAGCGATGGCAAGCGCGTATATGCCGCAGACCAGGCTGGCCAGGTGATTGCCGTGGACCTGGAAACGGGCAGGAAGGCCTGGCGTTTCGATTCCGATGACAGTTTTTTTGGCGCTGGCCTGCCTTTCTCGGCAGGCCCGGCTGTCGGTAATGGGTATGTCGCGGTGGCGTCCCTGAACGGCGATATCGTGGTTCTCAATGCAGAAGACGGTAGTGTGGCGTGGCAGGACCAGGTCGATGCCGAATTCCTTTCAGCGCCGCTGATCGAATCTGGCAAGCTGTTGCTGCGTTCTTCTGACGGCAGCCTCCTCAGCTTTGCCCTGGCTACCGGGAATCCTCTCTGGGACACGGTACGCGACATGCCAAGGTTGACGGTGCGCGGCCAGTCGCAACCCGCTGCAAGTGACGGCCAGCTATTCGTGGCCTGGGATAACGGCAAGGTTTCGGCGCTGGATATCGACTCCGGTACGGCGAACTGGGAAACGACCATCGGTGCACCGACCGGGGCGTCCGAGGTCCAGCAGCTCGCTGACATTGATGGCGACGTTGTCGTCTTCGGCAGTGAAGTCTATGTGGCCGGCTACAACACCAATCTTGCGGCCCTTGCCATCGAGTCGGGCGAGATCCTGTGGCGTGAAGATCTTTCCGCAAGCCATGGTCCTGCTGTCAGCTACGGCAGCGTCGTGGTAACGGATATTGATAGTGTGTTGCGCGCTTATGACCGTCTTTCCGGCCAGTCATTGTGGACCCAGGACGTTATTCGTGCGCGCTTCGCGACAGCCCCTTCCTTGTGGAAGGAATTTGTCGTGGTGGGTGATTTCGAGGGTTACCTGCATTTCTTTGATCGCACCACTGGCAAGATGCTCGCACGTATCCGGCACGACGGAGAGCCGGTACAGGTTCGCCCGCTGGCCGTTGGCGACCTGCTGGTCGTCTACAGCATTGATGGCGAGCTGACCGCCTACCGCCAGGTAGGCGACGAGTAAGTACATTTGCACGCGGCCGACGCAGCCAGTCGGTCGCTCGAGGAGCCTGGCATGTTGCCGGTGATTGCATTGCTGGGCCGGCCGAACGTCGGCAAGTCCACGCTGTTCAACCAGTTGACCCGTAGCCGCGACGCACTCGTCGCGGACCAGCCGGGTATTACCCGAGATCGACAGTACGGCTTCGGCAAGCTCGGGCCGCGTTCCTATATCGCCATTGATACCGGTGGCCTCAGCGGTGAAGCGCAGGGCATCGATGCCCTGATGATGCAGCAGAGCATGAAGGCCCTGGAAGAAGCCGATGCGGCGGTCTTTGTCGTTGATGGACGCCAGGGCGTCTCCCCCGATGACGATGCGATTGCCCGTGAATTGCGCCGTAGCGGCAAGCCGGTTCATCTTGCGGTCAACAAGACCGAAGGCATGGATCCGGACATGGTCGCGGCGGACTTCTGGGCACTCGGCCTGGGCGAGCCGCATACCATTTCAGCCTCGCACGGGTCCAACCTTGGCGACTTCATGGAGATGGTGCTCGAGCCGTTCCCGGAAGAAGAGGGTGACGATCCGGACCAGCGCGACACCACCCGGGTAACCGTTATCGGCAGGCCGAACGTCGGCAAGTCCACGTTGATCAATCGCCTGCTCGGCGAAGAGCGCCTGGTGGCGTTCGACCAGCCCGGCACCACACGTGATTCGGTGGCCGTGCCGTTTTCCCGCGATGGTGTCGACTACACGCTGGTGGATACGGCTGGTGTGAGGCGCCGGTCCCGCGTCTCGGAAGCTATCGAAAAATTCAGTATTATCAAGACGTTGCAGGCAATCGACCAGGCAGATGTCGTCATTGCCGTCTTCGATGCGCACGAGGGCATTACCGACCAGGACGCCACGCTTGCCGGGCTCGCCGTTGAACGTGGTCGCGCCATGGTGCTTTCGGTCAACAAGTGGGATGGCCTTGAGCCGGACGAACGTGACCGCGTGCGTGCCGAGATCGACCTGCGACTGCCGTTCCTGAAATTTGCGCGACTGCATTTCATTTCGGCATTGCATGGCAGTGGTGTCGGTGATCTGATGGCGTCGGTGAATGAAGCCTCCGAAGCCGCGAGCCGTGAAATCGCGACACCGGACCTCACGCGAGTGCTCGAGGAAGCCGTCGAGCAGCACCAGCCGCCGATGGTTCGCGGCCGCCGCATCAAGCTGCGGTATGCCCACCAGGGCGGTCGTCGCCCGCCCGTGATCGTCGTGCACGGCAACCAGACCGAGCGAACGCCCGACGCCTACCGGCGTTACCTGGAAAACACCTTCCGCGATCGCTTCCGTCTTTATGGCACTCCTGTACGGGTCGAATTCAAGACCGGCAAGAACCCGTACGAAGGGCGTCGCAACAAGCTCACGCCGCGCCAGATGCAGAAGAAGAAGCGGATGATGAAGCACATCAAGGGAAAGAAGAAATAATCGATTCGGGCCGGCGCAGCTTGCGCCGGTCCTTTCATTTCGAGAACAGGAATGCCGAACCATTTCCGGAAATACCTGTCTCAGGTCCTTTGACCGGCAATTACTCATCGTTATGACCAAAGGGGAGAACTCATGAAACGATTGAGCAGGCTTTTCATTGGCGCCGTCCTGGCGCTGGCAGCACCCTTCGTGCTTGCCGCTGAAAGCATTGATATTCCGTACGAGAAATATGAACTCGATAACGGCCTTACGTTGATTGTCCACCAGGACAGCAAGGCACCGATCGTTGCCGTCAACGTGTGGTACCACGTCGGTTCGAAGGACGAGCCCGAGGGCAAGACCGGTTTCGCGCATCTCTTCGAACACCTGATGTTCAATGGCTCGGAGAATTTCAACGACGACTTCTTCAAGGCACTGGATAAGCTGGGTGCGACCGGCACCAATGGCACGACCAACTTTGATCGCACCAACTACTTCGAAGTGGTGCCGAAGACCGCGCTGGATTCCGTGCTATGGCTGGAATCCGACCGCATGGGCCACATGCTGGGCGCCGTCACGCAGGAGCGTCTCGACGAGCAGCGCGGCGTGGTGCAGAACGAGAAGCGCCAGGGCGAGAACCAGCCCTACGGCAAGGCATTCCTGACCATCTTCGAGAACATGTACCCGGAAGGCCATCCGTACTCGCACTCGGTGATCGGTTCGATGGAAGACCTGAACGCCGCATCGCTGGATGACGTCCACGAGTGGTTCAAGAAATATTACGGCCCGTCGAACGCGGTGATCGCCATCGCCGGTGATATCACGCCGGAAGAAGCGAAGGCCAAGGTCGAGCAGTACTTCGGCCACATCCAGCCGGGTCCGCCGCTGACAAAGCCGAAGGCACTGCCGATGCCGCGCGAAAACGACGCACGCATCGTCATGGAGGATCGCGTGCCGCAGGCACGTCTCTACAAGGTCTGGAACATCTCCACGACCACCGATGCAGATACCGATTACCTGTCCCTGGCCGGTGACGTACTGTCCAACGGCAAGTCCTCGCGTCTCTACAAGCGCCTGGTATACGACATGCAGGTCGCTACCGACGTGAATGCCTTTGCCTATGGTCTCGAACTGGGTGGCCTGTTCGGCATCATTGCGACGGCTGCGCCGGGTGAGGACCTGGCAGAGATCGAGCGCATCATCGACCAGGAAGTTGCTCAACTGCTGGAAGACGGCCCGGACCGCGACGAACTCGAACGCGCCAAGACCAGCCGTCGTGCCGGATTCCTGCGTGGCATCGAGCGCATCGGCGGCTTTGGCGGCAAGTCCGACCAGCTGGCTTCCAGCGAGGTCTATTACGGCTCGCCGGACGGCTGGAAGGATTCCTTCAACCGCCAGATGAATGCCGATGACGACGATGTACAGGACGCTGCGCGTCGCTGGCTGTCGAAGGGCGCGCTGAGCCTCGAGGTTCATCCCTTCCCTGAATATGCAGCGAGTGGCGAAGGCGTGGATCGCAGCAAGGGCATGCCGCAGCCGCAGGAATTCCCGGAAGGCAGATTCCCGGAAGTGCAGACCGCCACGCTGGATAACGGTTTGACCATCAAGCTGGCCGAGCGCCGTGCGGTGCCGCTGGTGGAAATGTCGCTGGTGGTTGATGCGGGATACGCTGCTGACCAGCTCGCCGTGCCGGGCACCGCGAATCTTTCGATGGCGATGCTGGACGAGGGCACCGAATCGCGCAGTGCGCTGGAAATTTCCGATGAGCTGATCGAGCTGGGTGCGAACCTTTCTGCCGGTTCCAGCCTTGACGTGTCCACCGTGTCGATGGACGCGCTGCGTTCGCGCCTCGAGCCGTCTTTCGAGCTGTTTGCCGACGTGGTGCTGAACCCGGCGTTCCCTTCGTCCGAGTTCGATCGCCTGAAGAAGCAGCAGCTGGCCTCCATCCAGCGCGAGAAGGTGCAGCCGGTGTCGATGGCACTGCGCGTGATGCCGAAGCTGCTGTACGGCGAAGGCCATGCCTACTCGAACCCGCTGACCGGCTCCGGCACGATGGAATCGGTGCAGGGCATGACCCGCGAACAGTTGCGTGATTTCCACGGCACCTGGTTCAAGCCGAACAACGCCACGCTGGTCGTGGTGGGTGACATCAGCATGGACGAACTACTGCCGCTGGTACGCGAGGAATTCGGCGACTGGAATCGTGGCGATGTCCCGGTGAAGAACCTTGATACTGTCGAGCACAAGGACGACGCGGTGGTGTACATCGTTGATCGCCCGGATTCGCAGCAGTCGATCATCTTTTCCGGGCACGTGATGCCGCCGAAGAACAACGACGACGAGTTCGCGCTGCAGGCGATGGTCGACGTGTTTGGTGGCAGCTTTACGTCACGCCTC
This sequence comes from Gammaproteobacteria bacterium, assembly GCA_033720815.1. Lineage (GTDB taxonomy): Bacteria > Pseudomonadota > Gammaproteobacteria > Natronospirales > JAJUFS01 > JAWWBS01. The sequence continues at coordinate 8,234 of JAWWBT010000039.1, forward strand.
AACATGAACCTGCGTGAAGACAAGCACTGGGCCTATGGTGCCCGCGCATTGCTCTACACCGCGGAAGGCCAGCGTCCGTTCATCGCCTATGCGCCGGTGCAGTCGGACAAGACGGCCGAGTCGATGACGGAAATCCTGAAGGAACTCCGTGGCATCGAGGGCAAGGAGCCGGTCACCGCGGAAGAGCTTGCCAAGGTGAAGAACCAGAACGTGCTCACCCTGCCGGGTCGCTGGGAAACCAATGGCGCGGTGTTGCGTGACCTGCGCGAGCAGGTGCAGTTTGACCTGCCGGCGGATTACTGGCCGAATTACGGCGACAATGTCCGTAACCTTGGTCTTGATGCCGTCCGCAGCGCGGGCAGCAAGCATATCGAGCCGGGTCGCCTGGTCTGGGTCGTGGTCGGTGACCGCAAGCAGATCGAGGCGCCGGTCCGCGAGCTGGGTATCGGAGAAATCCGTTTCCTCGACGCGGACGGTAACCCGGTCGACTGATGACCGCCGACAGCGGCGGGAAGGAGTTTTCGATGAATACCACTCCCGCCGCAGTCATTGAGTACTGGATAGGCGACGTTCTGAGGGACGTCGCCTTTCTTGATTCTGCGTTCAAGCGCTGGTTCAACGGCGGTGATGCCGTCGATACCGAAATACGCGAACGTTTCGGTGCCGCCGTCGAGATCGCTCTGGAAGGTGGCTTGCGCGAGTGGGAAGACACCATTCGCGACTCCCTGGCACTGGTCATCCTCCTCGACCAGTTTCCCCGCAATATCCACCGGTCTACGCCGCGTGCTTTCGCCGGTGATGATCGTGCGCTGGCCATCGCGCAGCGCTGGCAGGATTCGCGTGATTTCACCGCGCTGGACTATCCCGAGCAGGTGTTCCTGCTGATGCCTTACCAGCATGTCGAGGAAATCGATACGCAGGAGGAGGGCGTGCGTCGTTTCCGCGCGCTGGAAGACGAGGCCTGCCAGACCGGCGCGCCCTGTGCGGTCGTGAAGTGGCTCGCCGCCACGCGTGAATATGCGGAGCTCCACCGCGATATCATTGCGCGCTTCGGCCGGTTTCCACACCGCAATCGCATACTGGAACGCGAATCCACGGCTGAAGAAACCGCGTGGATGGAAGAGGGTGGCCAGAATTTTGGCCAATAGGCAGGTGGCTGGAAGTGGACTGCCTGATCCGCGACAATGAGTCCTCACTGCGCGACGCGTACGCGCGAAATCCGAATCAACCGACCTTCCGGGGGCAACGCGGGACATGATCCAGCGTAACGAGCAAGAGGGCAGTGCGCCTGCCAGCCAGGCAACGAAATTCATCACGCTGGAGCAGCCGCTACCGATGTACCGCGGTGGCGAGCTTGCCGATGTCACGCTGGCCTATGAAACCTGGGGTGAGGACCGCGGTGACAATCACCTCGTGATCTTTACCGGCCTGTCGCCGGATGCGCACGCCGCATCCTGTGAAGAAGAGCCTGCCGCGGGCTGGTGGGAAGCCATGGTCGGCCCGGGCAAGCCGATCGATTCCAACCGGTTCCATGTCATCTGCTTCAATTCCCTCGGTAGCTGTTTCGGCAGCACGGGGCCTGCGTCCACGAACCCGGCGACCGGCAAGCCGTGGGGAGTCGATTTCCCGCTATTGTTGATCGAGGATGTCGCGCGCAGTGCGAACATGGCTTTGAAGCAGATGGGCATTTCGCGGCTGAAAGCGATCGTCGGGCCATCGATGGGCGGGATGACGGCGCTGGCTTACGCGCTGCAGTTCCCGACCGAAGTCGATCATGTGGTCAGCATCTCTTCTGCACTGGCGGCCGAACCCTACGCCATTGCCGTACGCAGCCTGCAGCGAGAGCTGATCCGTTCCGATGCGAAGTGGCAGGATGGCCACTACCCGCTCGAGGAGCAGCCGGTCGAAGGCATGCGGCTTGCGCGCAAGCTGGGCATGACCTCGTACCGTTCGGCGGCGGAGTGGCGGGAGCGTTTCGGTCGACAGAGGATCCATGTCGATTCCGGGGGTGAACAGCCCGGGCATCCGGCATTCCCGCTGAACTTTGAAGTCGAGGGCTACCTGCAGGCAACGGCCGACAAGTTTGTCGGTGATTTCGATGCGAACTGCTACCAGTACCTCTCGCGGGCAATGGACCTGTTCGATGCCAGCGAGCACGGTAGCGACCCGACGAAATTGCTTGAGGGACTGCGCCTGGATACGGCGCTGGTCATTGGTGTCGAAACCGACGCGCTGTTCCCGATCCACCAGCAGGTCCAGCTTGCCGATGCCTTGCGCCAGTCCGGTGTGCGCGTGAAGTTCGAGCGCCTGCCGTCGATACAGGGGCATGATGCCTTCCTGGTCGACATGGATCGTTTCGCGCCGACGGTCGAGGAATTCCTCGCAGGCCTGTAGCGCGGGCGAAGCGTATACTGAGAAGATTGCAGCAATGAGTGCGCGGCCACGACATCGCGCACCGATACCGCAAGGGGGATTTATGGAAGGCATGCGATTCAAGGGTGACGAGGAACTGGTTCGTCGTGTTGATGCCGCCGTGCAGGCCGGCAGCAAGGAAGAAACCACCGAGCAGATCGCCAATACGCTCTGCGAGATGATCCGCTCCGGTGAACTGCAGATGCCGGAAGAAGTGCTGCAGCCGGTCGAAGGCCATTATGCGCGACGTCTCATGTACCGCAGTCCCGAACACGGATACTCCATGGTCGCGATGACCTGGGGACCGGAGCAGGGCACGCCGATTCACGATCATGCCGGCCTGTGGTGTGTGGAGTCGGTCTGTCATGGCGCGATCAAGGTGGTGCAGTACGAATTGCAGGAAGACGAGGGTGACCGCTGCCGGTTTTCCGAAGAAGACCGCATCCAGGCCGGTATCGGCACCGCCGGTTGCCTGATCCCGCCGCACGAGTACCACACCATTCGCAACAACTGTGGCGAACAGGCTGCTGTCACGCTGCACATCTATGGTGGCGACATGCAGTGCTGCAATGTCTTCGAGCCGCTGGGCGACGGCTGGTACAAGAAGATCGAGAAATCCCTCTGCTTCGACAAGGCGAGCTGACAATGCGCAGAAACATTTCCAGCGGTGCGCCATGGGAAGGGAATGTCGGCTATTCACGTGCCGTGCGTATCGGCAACATCATTGCGGTGGCGGGAACGACGGGAAGTGATGCCGACGGTAACCCGGTGGGAGATACCGCGGCGCAGGCACGCCTCGCACTGGAACGTATCCAGGCGGCGCTGGAAGAGGCGGGTGCAACGCTCGCTGATGTGATTCGCACCCGGATCTACGTGACCGATATTTCCGAGTGGGAAGCGGTCGGCCAGGTGCACGGCGAATTTTTCGCGGACATCCGGCCTGCAGCCAGCATGGTCGAGGTCAGCCGCCTGATCACGCCGGGGCTGACCGTGGAAATTGAAGCCGACGCAGTGGTCAGCGACTGAATCACTCGCCTTGCCGGTCGTCGTCTTTCTTCGGTTGCGGCGGCAGCTCATCCAGGAACAGGTAAGGATCAACCCGCGCATCATTCAGTGACACGCCCCAGTGCAGGTGGGCACCGGTAACACGGCCGGTGGCACCGACCTTGCCGATCATCTCTCCCTGTTCGACCACGTCACCCTTCTGCACATCGATCTCGCTCATGTGGCAGTACATGGTCACAAGGCCCTGGCCGTGGTCGAGAAACACCGTATTGCCGTTGAAGAAGAAGTCGCCGGTGTCGAGTACGATCGCGCGCGCCGGTGCCTTGATCGGCGTGCCAGTGTCCGCAACCAGGTCGATGCCCGAATGCGGGTTGCGCGGCTGTTCATTGAAGAAACGACGCAGCCCGAATGAACTGGACTGCGGTCCGTTCACCGGAAGGATGAACCGGGTTGCCGGTGACGCCACCGGCGAGAAATGCTCCAGCGATTCATCCTGGCGCACACGTTCGTTGCGGATGCGTTCGAGGTCGTTCTTGTACGGGTTCACCATGCGGTCGTTGTTCAGCGTGATGTACTGCGCCTCGTATTCGCGATCATTCACCTGGAAACCGACCTGTTCGGAACCGTTCACGGTAATGCTTGCGTCACCCGGCTGCATCGACAACGGAATACCGACAACCGCGACCCATTGGCCGTCCTGCTTCAGCACCATCACCGGCTTGTCATTGAACCGTGCCGTCGGGCGTTCGCCTGAAGCGGAACCGAGTTCGACGACGGCGACGCCGCCGGGCACGGCGCGTTCGTCCGGCATGGCTGTTGCGATGGCCGGCAGCGTGCTCAGGGCAAAGGCGAGGGCGAGCATGGCAAGTATCCGCATGGTGTCAGTCCTTGTTGATATCCAGTTTTTCCACGGTGGCCTCAAGCTGGCCGTCCTGCAACCGCGCCGTGATGCGTTGGCCCGGTGTGGCCTGTTCGATATGGGTAATCACATGGTCCGTCTGCGCATCGCCGAGGATGGCGTAGCCGCGTCCCAGCGTTGCAAGGGGGCTCACGGCATTCAGCGCTCGCGAAAGCTCCTGCAGCCGCTGGCCGCGGTGGCGCAGCTGTTCCTGCGTGCGGCGAGCAAGGCGATCACCCATGTCGTTGACATGATCGAGCTGTCGCGCGATGCGATGGCCCGGATGGTGTTCACGGAATTCCGCGCGTAGTCGCGCCAGTGCCTGGCGCCGGTCGCGCAGGCCGGTTTCCATGCCGCGTTGCAGTCGTGCTTCGAGTTCGTCGAGGCGCTGCGCCTGCTGGCGGAGTTGCTGGCCGGGGTGCTGTTGCTGCAGCCGGCGGCGCACCCACTGCAGGCGTTCGTTCCGCCGTGCGAGCTGCCGTTGCGCGGCTGCGGTGAGGCCGTCGCGAAGGGTGGCCAGTGTGCGCAGCCAGTCGCGGATATCCGGGGCAACGCGTTCGGCAGCGCCGGTCGGGGTCGGTGCCCGCAGGTCGGCAACGAAATCCGCGATGGTGAAATCCGTTTCATGGCCCACGCCCGAAATCGTCGGGATTTCCGAGGCCGCAAGTGCCCGCGCGACGCCCTCGTCATTGAAGGCCATCAGGTCTTCGAGGCTGCCGCCGCCGCGCCCGACGATCAGTACATCGCATTCGGCCCGGCGGTTGGCTGCGTCTAGCGCGTGAATGATCTGTCGCGGTGCATCGTTGCCCTGGACGGCGGTCGGGTAAACCACGACCTCGGCCAGCGGGAACCGTCGCTCCAGTGTCGTCAGGATGTCGCGTATCGCGGCCCCCGACGGGCTGGTGATGATGCCGATGCGCTGCGGGGCAACCGGTAGCGCACGCTTTCTCTCAGGCGCAAACAGGCCTTCGGCCTCCAGTTTTGCCTTGAGCCGGTCAAACGCGGCGCGCAGGGCCCCTTCACCGGCCGGCTCCATGGATTCGACCAGCAGCTGGTACTGGCCCCGCGGTTCGTAGACGGTGATCCGCGCCCGGACCAGTACCTGCTGGCCATTTTCCGGCCTGAAACGCAGCAGCTGGTTGCGGTTGCGGAACATCGCGCAACCGATCTGCGAGTCGGCATCCTTCAGCGAGAAATACAGGTGGCCGGAGCGGGGCTGGGCGAGGTTGGATATCTCGCCCTCGACCCACAGCGGCGGGAAGCCGCGCTCCAGCGCCTGGCGGATATCGCTGTTCAGTTGGGAGGGCGTCAGGACGACGCGATCAGGGGAATTCTGGCCTGCAATGCTCATGGTGGCAGTCTACCGCCGCGACGGGCCGCCGTGAACCTGCCCCCGGCCGCCACTGGCGCGGCTTTTGACCCTATCTGAGGCACTTGCGACCATTGAGCGATTATTCCCCGACCCGTATAATGGGCGGATTTACCACACCAAACGTCCTTACGGACGAATATCGACGGAGGTCAACCGCATATGCGCATCATCCAGGAAGCCTTGACCTTCGATGACGTTCTCCTCCAGCCCGCCTTTTCGGACGTCCTGCCGCGCGATGTCGAGCTCAAGACGAAGCTCACGCGCGGGATCGAGCTGAACATCCCGCTGATTTCCGCGGCGATGGACACCGTGACCGAAGCACGCCTGGCGATCGCGCTGGCCCAGGAGGGCGGCATCGGCATCGTGCACAAGAACATGACGGCCGAAGAGCAGGCCCGCCAGGTGCGCCTGGTGAAGAAGTACGAGAGTGGCGTCATCAAGGACCCGATCACCGTGGGGCCGAACGCCACCATCGGCGATGTGCTGGAACTGACGCGCGCGCACAATATCTCCGGCGTGCCGGTGGTCGATGGCCAGGACCTGGTCGGTATCGTCACCAGCCGTGACCTGCGCTTCGAGACGCACTTCGACGAGCCGGTTTCCACGATCATGACGGGCAAGGACAAGCTGGTCACCGTGAAGGAAGGCGCTTCCCGCGAAGAAGTCGAACAGCTCTTCCACAAGTACCGCATCGAGAAGGTGCTGGTCGTCAACGGCAATTTCCAGCTGCGCGGCATGATGACCGTGAAGGACATCCAGAAGGCGCGCGATTACCCGAATGCCTGCAAGGATGCCGACGGCCAGCTGCGCGTCGGCGCTGCGGTCGGTACCGGTCCGGACACCATGGAGCGCGTCGAGGCGCTGGTGAATGCCGGCGTCGATGTCGTGGTCGTGGATACCTCGCACGGCCATTCCAAGGGCGTGCTGGATCGCGTCAGCGAGATCAAGAAGAAATATCCCGAGCTCCAGGTCATCGGTGGCAATATCGTCACCGCCGAAGCTGCGCGCGCGCTGGTTGATGCCGGCGCCGACGGCGTGAAGGTCGGTATCGGCCCGGGCTCGATCTGCACCACCCGCATCATTGCCGGTGTCGGCGTGCCGCAGATCACGGCAGTGGCGAACGTGGCGGCGGAGCTGGAAGGCACCGGTGTCCCGCTCATTGCCGACGGCGGCGTGCGCTTCTCCGGTGACCTGGCCAAGGCGATCGTTGCCGGTGGTTACGTCGTGATGATCGGCGGCCTGCTCGCCGGTACCGAAGAAGCACCGGGCGAAGTCGAACTGTACGGCGGTCGTTCGTACAAGTCCTATCGTGGCATGGGTTCGCTGGGTGCCATGTCGGGCAAGACCGGTTCCGCCGACCGTTACTTCCAGGACAAGACCGACGAAGTCGAGAAGCTCGTGCCGGAAGGTATCGAAGGCCGCGTGCCCTACAAGGGCCCGATCGCACCGATCGTGCACCAGCTGATGGGTGGCCTGCGCTCGGCCATGGGCTACACCGGTTGCCGCAACATCGACGAGATGCGCACCAAGCCGGTGTTCTCGCGCATCACCGGCGCCGGCGTGAAGGAGTCGCACGTGCACGACGTGCAGATCACCAAGGAAGCGCCGAACTACCGGCTCGACTGATACAAGTAAACGCAGCAGGGGCCGCGCACGACGCGGCCTCTTGCTTTAAGGCGACAGCAATCCGCACAGGTAGAAGACCGAGACAATGACTCACGACATTCACGACCATCGCATCCTCATCATCGACTTCGGTTCGCAGTGGACGCAGCTGATCGCGCGCCGCATTCGCGAGATCGGCGTGTACAGCGAAATTCGTACGCCGGAAGCCAGTGCCGAGGAAATCCGTGAATTCGCACCGAAGGGCATCATCCTTTCCGGTGGCCCGGAATCGGTAACCGGCGACAACGTGCCAAAGGCCAGTGCGGAAATCTACGAGCTCGGCGTGCCCGTGCTCGGCATCTGCTATGGCATGCAGGACATGGCGAAGCAGCTGGGTGGCCGTGTTGATTCGTCAGCGCACCGTGAGTTCGGTGTCGAGAAGATGAAGGTGCTGGCGGAATCGAAGCTGTTCGAGAATATCGAAGACAGCGTCATGGATGATGGCACGCCGCTGCTGGAAGTCATGATGAACCATGGCGACTCGGTCACCGCGCTGCCGGAAGGCTTCGAGCGCATTGGCCAGTCGAAGGAAGAATCCACTGCCGCCATGGCGGACGAGAAGCGCCGCTTCTACGGCGTGCAGTTCCACCCGGAAGTCACGCAGACGAGGCAGGGCAAGCGCCTCCTGGAACGTTTCGCGCTGGATATCTGTGGTTGCGAGGCGCTGTGGGACAGCTCGCATATCATTGACGACCAGGTCGCCGCGGTGCGCGAAAAGGTCGGCGACGGGCACGTCATTCTTGGCCTTTCCGGTGGTGTGGATTCATCGGTTGTTGCTGCGCTGTTGCACAAGGCCATCGGCGACCAGCTTACCTGCGTGTTTGTTGATACCGGCCTGCTGCGCCTGCACGAGGGCGACCAGGTGATGGCGACCTTCGCGGAGCACATGGGCATTAAAGTCATTCGCGTGAACGCGGAAGACCGCTTCATGGCTGCGCTGAACGGCGTCGAGGACCCGGAAAAGAAGCGAAAGATCATCGGCAACATGTTCATCGAGATCTTCGATGAAGAAGCGTCGAAGATCGAAGGCGCGGATTTCCTCGCGCAGGGCACCATCTACCCGGACGTGATCGAATCGGCCGGCGCCTCGGGCAAGTCGCATCTCATCAAGTC
>JAWWBT010000040.1:0-16253 GCA_033720815.1 Gammaproteobacteria bacterium
CAGGCATATTTCAGCTTGATCTCTTCGGCGTAATGCGTCGGCGTGCGCAGCGCGACGGCGATGTCGTTCGTCACCTGGTCGCCGGCAATCGGAATCACCGCGGTGTGACGAATCGAACCGTCGGTGAATACCGCAATGTCGGTCGTGCCTCCGCCGATATCAACGATGCACACGCCCAGATCCTTCTCGTCATCTGTAAGTACCGAGTAGCTCGATGCGAGCTGCTCGAGAATGATGTCGTCAACTTCCAGGCCGCAGCGTTTCACGCACTTGATGATGTTCTGCGCGGCACTCATCGCGCCGGTCACCATGTGCACCTTCGCTTCGAGGCGCACGCCGGACATGCCGATGGGTTCCTTGATGCCGTCCTGCTCGTCGATGATGAATTCCTGCGGCAGGATGTGCAGGATCTTCTGGTCAGCCGGAATCGCAACCGCGCGCGCAGCATCAATCACTCTTTCGACATCACCGGCCGTGACTTCCTTGTCACGGATCGCGACGATGCCATGAGAGTTCAGGCTCTTGACGTGGCTACCGGCAATACCGGCATACACCGAGTTGATCTCGCAGCCGGCCATCAGCTCGGCTTCCTCGACAGCACGCTGGATGGACTGCACGGTGGATTCGATATTCACCACGACGCCCTTCTTCAGCCCGCGCGAAGGATGCGAGCCGATGCCGATGATCTCGATGTCGCCATCCGGCTTCACCTCACCGACGATCGCCACCACTTTCGAGGTGCCGATGTCGAGACCGACAATCAGCTGCTTATCCGTTTTCCTGGACATCCGTCTCATCTCCTGATGTCACTGGGTTTGCGGTGGACTGCTTCCAGCCCACGGCGAATCCGTTGTCGTAGCGCATGTCGACATAGGCGACGCGCTCGGCCTGCAACCGCAATACCGGCCAGGCAACCTTGATGAAGCGCGCGAGTCGCGCGTCGGTGTCATGGCGGCCGAGGCGAACCTCCAGGCCATTGGCAAGCCAGAACCGCTCGGCACGACGTTCGCTTTGCAGGAGCCTGCGCAGTTCGAGCCCGGGCACGCCGTCAAGCTGCTGGCGCACATTGGCGAGTTCCTGCAACAGGTCTTCCTGCGATCCGGCCGGACCGGTCAGGTCGGGCAGGACGCCGGAATAACCGGCCGCACCGTCGATGAACACATCGCCCTCCCGGTTCAGCAGCGCGGTGCCGTACCAGGTCGCTACCGGATGCTGCTCGAAAATCTCGACTGCCAGGATGCCCGGCCACTGGCGGCGTACCGCTGCCTCATGAACCCAGGGCAGCGATTCAATCGCTTCGCGAGCGGCTGCGATATCCAGGTTCACGAAACCACGCTCGATCATCGGCGCCAGTGCCTCGCGAACATCCGCCGGCTGCACGTTCTCCAGCTCGCCCGTAATCTGCAGGGCACGGAATTCCTCGAGGCCTGCTTCACGAATTGCCTGCCAGCCAAATACCCCAGCCGCGATCACACCGACCGCTGCCAGTGCCCACAACGCTGGGCGCAGCACCTGGCGCGGTTCGCGCGGCTCGCGCTTCACTGCGTTCTTCTTGCGGCGCTTCAACCACTTCATGCGAGCGCTCCTTCCGGCAGCGTGTCGGCGAGGATCCGCCAGCACAGGCCGGTGAAATCGATACCAACAGCCGCTGCCGCCATCGGCACGAGGCTGTGATCCGTCATGCCGGGCACGGTATTCACTTCCAGCACCTGCGGCTCACCGTTCTCATCGAGCATGAAATCGACTCGGCCCCATGCATTCGCACCAACAAGCCCGAAGGCGTTGCGACAGATTTCGCCGAAACGCTTCTCGTCGCGTTCCGACAGGCCACAGGGAATGTGGTACTGCGTGGTGTCCGAGAAATACTTCGCTTCGTAGTCGTAAAAGGTGTTCGGCGTTTCCATGCGGATCATCGGCAATACGCGCTCGCCAAGGATCGCTGCCGTGTATTCCGGCCCGCTCAGCCAAGGCTCGGCAATCACCACGTCGTCGAGCTTCACCGCTGCGGCAAACGCATCGCCAAGCTGTTCTCGAGTTTCGACCTTGCTCATGCCGAGCGAAGAACCTTCGCGCGCCGGCTTGAGGATCATCGGCAGGCCGAGTCGCTCGACGGCTTCATCAAGATTTTCCGTCGACAGCACCATCCAGTCGGCTGTCGGCACGCCCGCAGCTCGTAGCACCTGCTTGGTGCGCAACTTGTCCATTGCCAGCGCAGAACCGAGCACCCCGCTACCGGTGTAGGGAATACCCATGAACTCCAGAAGGCCCTGTACCGTGCCGTCTTCGCCGCCACGCCCGTGCAGGACGATGAAGGCACGATCAAAACCACCTTCCTGCAACTGCCGGACCAGGCCGTCCTGCGGATCCACGCCGTGGGCATCCACGCCGGATTCCTGCAATGCCTTGAGGACCGCGGCACCACTCTTCAACGAGATTTCGCGCTCGGCGGAATAACCGCCGAACAGCACGGCAACCTTGCCGAAGACTTTCGGGTCGAGTTGTTCGAGGAGTTCGCTCATTCGCTCTCCTCCTTCAGCTTGCCTGGCAGCTCAGCTGCAAAGCTGCCGATATCACCAGCACCCAGGGTCAGCACCAGGTCGCCCTCCTTCAGGATTCCTCGCAGCGCCGCAGGCACGTCATCAAGCTTCGAAACGAATACCGGATCGACCTTGCCGCGGTTGCGGATCGAACGTGCCAACGCGCGGCCATCGGCGCCACTGATCGGCGCTTCACCCGCCGGATACACTTCGGTCATCACCAGCACATCGACATCAGCCAGCACTTCGGTGAAGTCCTCGAAGAGGTCGCGTGTGCGGCTGAATCGGTGCGGTTGGAAGACTGCAACAAGACGTCGTTCCGGCCAGCCTTCGCGTGCAGCGCGGAGTGTCGCCGCCAGTTCGCGCGGATGGTGCGCATAGTCATCTACCAACAACGCGCTTCCACCCGCGGCGGGAATTTCCCCGTATGCATGGAAGCGGCGACCGACGCCCTCGAATTTCTGCAACGCCGCCTGGATCGAATCGGGAAGGACATCAAGTTCCAGTGCAACCGCAATAGACGCCAGCGCGTTCAATACGTTATGCCGACCCGGCATTGCCAGGCTGACATCGAAACGACCCTGCTCACCGTTCACGTCGTAGACCACATCAAAGTGCGTCACCGCACCTTCCTGGCGAAGGTTTACGCCACGCACGTCGGCGTTCTCGTTATCGATGCCATAGGTAATGAACGGACGGCCGACATCATCGAGCATGCCTTCGATGACCGGGTCATCGATGCAGAGCACCGCAAGACCGTAGAACGGCAGGTGGTGCAGGAACTCCACGAACGTGTGCTGCAATCGATTGAAATCACCCTCGTAGGTTTCGAGGTGATCGGCATCGATATTTGTCACGACCGAAATGATCGGCTGCAGGTGCAGGAACGACGCATCGCTTTCATCGGCTTCGGCCACGAGATAACGGCCCTCGCCTAGACGTGCATTCGTCGCTGCGCTGTTCAGCCGGCCGCCGATGACGAAGGTCGGATCGAGACCGCCTTCGGCAAGTACGCTGGCCACCAGGCTGGTGGTCGTGGTCTTGCCGTGCGTACCGGCAATCGCGATGCCGTGGCGGAAGCGCATCAGCTCGGCGAGCATCTCTGCACGCGGAACGATAGGGATACGGCGTTCCTGTGCGCGCTCGACTTCAGGGTTGTCCCTTGGCACGGCAGTCGAGACAACAACTACATCGGCATTGTCAGCCTGCTCTGCGGCATGACCGATGAAGACGGTGGCGCCTGCTGCTTCGAGTCGGCGCGTCACGGCATTGTGCTTGAGGTCCGAGCCCTGCACGGCGTAACCGAGGTTCAGCAGCACCTCGGCAATGCCGCCCATGCCGGCACCACCGATGCCGATCATGTGAATGGTGTGGATGCGACGCATGCGATCACTCATGCCGCACCTCCTGCCGCTTCGATGCAACGGGCGGTAACCTGTTCGGTCGCCTCCGGCATCGCGCGTTCGCGTGCACGCTCCGCCATTGCCTGCAAGGCGTTGCGTTCGCCAATGTCCTGCAATGCACTGGCGAGGCTGGCAACGTTCATGTCGCGCTCCTGCATCACGATCGCGGCGTCATTCGCCGCAAGGTAATTCGCATTTCCGGTCTGGTGGTCATCCACCGCGTGCGGGAATGGCACGAGGATCGCCCCCAGGCCTGCTGCAGCCAGCTCGAAAACCGTCATGGCACCAGCGCGGCAGATCGCCACGTCTGCCCAGGCATAAGCGTCGGCCATGTCGTCGATGAACGGTTCAACGGTCACACTGATGTTGCCAGCGGCATAGCGCGCTTCGATATCACTTGCGTCCTGCCGGCCACACTGGTGACGCACCGTCACGTCCAGACCGGACTCCGCCAGCGCGGCCGGCACCGTTTCGTTCAGGCTCCGGGCACCCTGGCTGCCGCCGAGCACCAGGATCCGCAACGAGCCATCACGCCCGGCAAAACGTTCGCTCGGGCGCGGCAAGGCACAGACATCGTCACGTACCGGGTTACCAACGACCTCGGCCTTCACGCTGGCCGGGAACGCGCCCGGGAAAGCTGCGAGTACGCGGTCGGTAAACCTGGCCAGGATGCGATTGGTCATTCCGGCGATTGAATTCTGTTCATGCAATACCAGCGGCACGCGACGCAGCCAGGCAACGAGCCCACCCGGTCCACTCGCAAAGCCGCCCATGCCAAGTACCGCAACCGGGCGATGCCGACCGAAGGCGCGATTGGCACTCCACACGGCACGGACCAACTTGAACGGCGCGGCCAGCAACGCAAGGCGACCCTTGCCACGCAGGCCCGAAACCGGGATCCATTCGATATCGATGCCGGCAGCGGGCACGAGTCGCGCTTCGATGCCTGCGCGCGTACCGAGCCACACGGTATTGAAGCCCCGATCACGCAACTGGCGGGCAACAGCCAGGGCCGGAATGACGTGACCACCTGTGCCACCGGCCATCAGCATGATTGTCCTGTTCATGGTGCTCATGCGGCGGTCTCCTTGCGACGCCAGATCGCCGTCGACGACTGGTTTGCCTCAAAGCCGATGCGCAGCAACAGGCCAATGGCAGCACTGACGATCAACAGGCTCGAACCACCGGAACTCACCAGCGGCAATGTCAGGCCCTTGGTCGGCAGCACACCCATGTTCACGCCGAGGTTGATCATTGCCTGCATGCCGATCCAGATGCCGATTCCGAACGCGAGATATGCCCCGAAGTGCTGCTCGGCGCGAGCTGCCATGCGCGCAATGGCAAAGCAACGCATGAAGAAAATGATGTACAGCCCAAGCAACAGCACGACGCCGAACAAGCCAAGCTCTTCGGCGATGACTGCAAACACGAAGTCGGTGTGCGCTTCGGGCAGGTAGAAGAGTTTCTGGACACCCGAACCGAGGCCCACGCCGAACCATTCGCCGCGACCGATCGCGATCAGTGACTGCGTCAGCTGGAATCCGGAATTGAACGGGTCGGACCAGGGATCCAGGAACGTTGTAAGGCGCTCAAGCCGGTACGGTGATGACACTGCCAGCGCAGCCAATGCCGCAAATGCCGCAACGACAAGTGCGAGGAAATCCCGCAGGCGTGCGCCGCCGATGAAGAGCATGCCGAGCACGGTGGCAATCAGGACCGTTGCAGCACCGAAGTCCGGTTCAGCGAGCAGCAGGATTCCTGCCAGCGCCATCAGGCCCATCGGTTTTGCAAAACCGGTGAAGGTGGTGGAAAGCTCGGTGTTCCTGCGCGCAATGTAATCCGCAATAAAGATGAAAAAGCAGAGGCGTGCCGGTTCGGACGCCTGGATGAGCCGTACCGGGCCAATGGTCAGCCAGCGCACCGCACCGTTCACTTCCCGGCCAAAACCGGGGACGAGAACCAGGGTCAGCAAGGCGAAACCGGCGAGCAGCAGCGCCGGGCTGAGCTTGCGCCAGAGATTCAGCGGGAGCGCCATCATCACGAGTGCTGCGGCAAGGCCCATCGCCGCATAGATGACCTGACGTTCGCCGTAATAGAACGGGTTACCAAGATCCTTCTCGGCAAGCGCTATTGATGCCGAGGTCACGAAGACAATGCCGAAACCGAGCAGCAGCAACGTGACGATGATCAACGGCAGGTCGAAGCGGAAAGGCTTCGGCTCACCGGCGACACGTCGTTCATTGGTCATTGTTGCCACGCTCATGCGTCCAACTCCTGCACGGCACGCGAAAATGCCTCGCCCCGTGCTTCGTAATTGCTGAACATGTCGAGACTCGAACAGGCCGGCGACAGCAAGACCATGTCACCTGGCCTGGCAGATTCCGCCGCAACCCGCACGGCTTCCTCCATGCTGGAAGCGTGATTCACGCGGATACCCTTCGGCGTTACGGCCGCAATGGCGTCCGCAGACTTCCCGAGCAGCACAAGGTCATGCACCCGATCACGCATTGCATCGCCAAGTGGCCCGAAGTCCTGGCCCTTGCCGTCACCACCGGCAATCAGCACCAGCGGTCGCGCGGCACCGAGAATGGCAGCCTGCGTCGCCCCCACGTTGGTGCCCTTCGAATCATTGACGTAAACAACTCCATCGCGCTCACCCAGCCATTCCATGCGGTGCTTGAGACCGGTAAAGCGACGCAGCGCATCCAGCATCGGCAGCTTCGCCAGCCCGACGGCATAACCCAGCGCAAGACAGGCCAGCGCATTGGCGTGATTGTGCGATCCGGCAAGATGCATCCGTTCTACCGAGATCAATGCCTCCGTGCCCCGGCATAACCAGTCCTCGCCATCCTTGCGACAGATACCGAAATCGATTTCACGTTTCGGCGCATCGAAGCCGAAGCTGACCGCGTTCTCGCGCTCACAACCCAGCTTTCGCGACCACTCGTCATCTCGATTGAAGACGCAGACAGCTGCGTTCGAAAACACGCGAGCCTTCGCATTCGCGTAGGCATCCATGCTGCCGTGCCAATCGATATGGTCCGGCGTGATATTCAGGATTACCGATGCAGCGGGCTTCAGCGATGTCGTCGATTCAAGCTGGAAGCTCGACAGCTCGAGCACGTACATGTCCAGGTTGTCATCGTCGAGCAACTCCAGCGCCGGCTGGCCAAGGTTCCCGCCAAGACCAACCTTGCGACCGGCTGTTTCCGCCATGCGACCGAAAAGCGTTGCGACGGTCGACTTGCCGTTCGAACCCGTTACCGCAACAACCGGCCTGGTTGCGACCCGTGCAAACAATTCGATATCGCCGACCATTTCCACACCGGATTCACGCACACGGCTCACGAAAGGGTCATGCAACGGAATACCCGGTGACACAACCACCAGGTCGGAATGCGCCAGCGCAACATCCGAAAAACCACCGACGAAAATTGCCGCATCCGGCAATTCTTCACGAATGGCTTCGAGCGCCGGCGGCGACTCGCGAGAATCAGTCACCGCAACGGCATAGCCCTGTGCAGCCAGGAAGCGCGCGCAAGACAGACCGGTCTTGCCAAGGCCGATGATCATCGCCCGCTTCATGTTCATGTCACTGGCTTCAGCCATCTGGTTCATAGCCTCTTCAGCGAATCTTCAATGTGGACAGGCCGATCAGCACCAGGATCACTGCAATGATCCAGAAGCGCACAATGACCTTCGGCTCGGGCCAACCCTTCAGTTCGAAATGGTGATGCAACGGCGCCATGCGGAAGACGCGCTTGCCGGTCAGCTTGTAGGAGCCCACCTGCAGGATTACCGACAGTGTCTCGATAACGAAGATGCCGCCCATGATGAACAGCACCAGCTCCTGGCGAACAATTACTGCGACAACACCCAGTGCGGCGCCAAGTGCCAACGCACCGATGTCTCCCATGAAGACCTGCGCGGGATAGGTGTTGAACCACAGGAATGCAAGACCGGAACCGACCAGCGCACCACAGAACACCACGACCTCACCGGAACCCGGGATGAACGGGATGCCGAGATAGGTGGCAAAATTGAAGTTGCCGGAGGCATAGGCAAACACGCCAAGCGCACCGCCGACGAGCACGCTCGGCATGATCGCAAGGCCGTCCAGGCCGTCGGTCAGGTTGACGGCGTTGCTCGAGCCGACAATCACGAGATACGTAAGCACCACGTAACCGAAGCCGAGCGGAATCGCGACGTTCTTGAAGAACGGCACGATCAACGTCGTATCAGCTGGCGTTGTCGCCGTCATGAACAGGAAGACCGCCGCCGTCAGGCCGACAACCGACTGCCAGAAATATTTCCAGCGAGCCGGAAGGCCGGTGGGGTCCTTCAGCACCAGCTTGCGGTAGTCATCAACCCAACCAATGACACCGAAGCTGACCGTCACGCCCAGCACGACCCAGATGAAGCGATTTTCCAGATCGCCCCACAGCAGCGTACTGATGACGATGGCGAACAGGATCAGCAACCCACCCATGGTCGGCGTACCGGCCTTCGAAAGGTGCGATAACGGGCCATCATCACGGACCGTCTGCCCGATCTGGCGGAACGTGAGGTGACGAATCATCCACGGACCAATCAGGAACCCGGCCAGCAACGCCGTCAAGGCGGCAAGAATCGCGCGCAGCGTGATGTACTGGAAGACGTTGAAGCCCGAATAGAGCTCGCTCAACAGTTCACTCAGCCAGAGCAGCATCAGCCTGCCCTCCTTTCTTTCAGGGCGGCAACAACGCGCTCCATGCGACTTGACCGCGAGCCCTTGACGACAATGGTCATGCCCGGCTTCGCCAGCGCATCCAGTGCCTCGACCAGGGATTCGATATCGGAAAAATTCTGTGCGTCCTCGCCAAAGGCACGGCAGGCTGCTGCAGTTTCCTCACCGACGGCAAGGAAATGCCGAATACCGCGCTCGGCGGCATAGTCACCGACATCGGCGTGCATCGCTTCGGAATCCGGGCCGAGCTCACCCATGTCACCCATCACGAAGATGCCCGGCCGACCCGTACCGGCAAGCCAGTCGATCGCTGCACGCATGGAAAGCGGGTTGGCGTTGTAGCTGTCATCGACCAGCGTAGTGCCATCCGGAAGCTGCGTTACCGACATGCGACCACTGACCATCTCGACATTTTCGAGACCGTGGCGGATCTGTTCGAGGTTTGCGCCACGCGCCCAGGCAGCAGCCGAGGCGGCCAGCGCATTGGCGACATTGTGGCGTCCCGGTAACGCGAGACGAACATCAACAGCACCGGAAGGTGTCTGCAAGGTGAACGACTGCACGCCACCTTCTTCCTCCACCATCCCAGAGACATGAAAATCGAAGGCACCGGCAATACCGAACTTGACGATTCGGCGCATGCCGGCCCGTTCAACCCACTCGTCAGCCCACGGCTGGTCACCGTTGATGACACAAACGCCTCCGTCGACCACGCCTTCGTAGATTTCGCCCTTGCCCTGCACGACACCCTCGAGTGAACCGAAACCCTCGAGATGCGCGGCCCCTGCATTGGTCACAAGGCCAATGCCGGGGCGTACCAGTGAAACGAGGTAGGCAATATCGCCTACATGATTCGCGCCCATTTCGATAACCGCAAAATCATGGTCGGCACGCAGGCGCAACAGCGTCAGCGGTACGCCGATTTCATTGTTGTAGTTACCCAGCGTGTACAGGGTGTTGCCGATGCCACTGAAGATCGAAGCGAGCATCTGCTTCACGGTGGTCTTGCCGGTGCTGCCGGTGATACCGATCACGGGCAGCTGGAATTCGCAGCGCCACGCGCTGGCAAACTCTCCGAGCGCCTTCTGACTATCCGGCACGATCACCTGCGGCAGTGACGTTTCCACTTCGCGCTCTACCAGCACCGCGGCTGCGCCCGCCTCTTCGGCAGCAGAAACGAAATCGTGGCCGTCGAAACGCGCGCCACTGATGGCGACGTAGAGCTCGCCCGGCTTGAGGTTGCGTGTATCCTGCGTCACGCCAGTAAGTGCGACGTTGTCACCGCGCAACTCGGCGCCATTCACATGCAGGCTGATGAAGCTGAGGTCGAGAACTGTCATGCGACCTCCCCCAGCGCACGTGCGGCTTGCTCGATATCGGAGAAATGGTGACGCTCGTTACCAATCACCTGGTAATCCTCATGGCCCTTGCCCGCGACCACGACCACATCACCCGCCACCGCAAGCTCCAGTGCAGACTGGATCGCGATAGCACGATCACGCTGCACGGTCACGCTCTCCGGCTTTTCGAAACCTGAAAGAATCTCCTGGACGATCGCATTGCCGTCTTCAGTGCGCGGATTGTCATCGGTAACCACGACACGATCTGCCAGTGCTTCGGCGATGGCCGCCATTTCGGGACGCTTGCCGCGATCGCGATCACCACCACAGCCGAAAACGCAGACGACTTCGCCGCTGGCGTGTTCGCGGGCTGCAATCAGCACCTGGCGCAAGGCATCCGGCGTATGCGCGTAATCGATGATGGCAAGCGGCTTGTCACCACCTCCCACATGCTGCATGCGCCCGCGCACTGGCGAGATGCTTTCCAGAGCTGCAACGATATCGCCGGCGCCATGACCAAGACCCAGAAGCACGCCAAACACGGCGACAACATTCATCGCATTGAAGCGACCAAACAGCGGGGCGTGCACCACCTGCCGTTTCCCGTTCACGTGCAGGGAAAGGCGCAGGCCCTCACCGTCAAAGGCAATATCCCGGACAAGCAGGACATCATCCGCTTCCACACCACGAAGCGACTCCTCGCTGGCAGCGAATGCAATTCTTCGCTGTGATGGCGAGGCTGCAGCAAGGATGTCTCGGCCGACATCGTCATCGGCATTGATGACGATGCAGCGCAAACCCTTCACGTCGAAAAGACGACGTTTTGCGGCAGCATAGTTTTCGAGGCTGCCGTGGTAATCGAGATGGTCGCGCGTGAGATTCGTGAAGACGGCTGTATCAAAGTGCACGCCAGCGACACGATGCTGGGTGAGCGCATGCGACGACACTTCCATTGCCAGGGCATCGGCGCCGGTATCGCGCATGTCAGCCAGGAATCCCTGCAGGCTGACAGCATCCGGTGTGGTATGCGTCGCCTCGACAAGGTTGTCCTGCATGCCGTTGCCCAGCGTTCCGGCCACCGCACAGCGATGACCGAGATGATTCAGTGCATTTGCCGTGAGATGCGCCACCGATGTCTTGCCGTTCGTACCGGTCACGCCAATGACGCGCAAGGCATTCGCCGGCTCGCCATGGAATCGGGCGGCAATACTGCCTGCATGAGCAGAAAGTGCTGGCACCGGGAGAGCCACGACACCTTCGGGCAGGACCGGTGGCCGTGCGCCGTTCGGTTCCCAGAGAACGACCGTGGCGCCAAGACGCAGCGCCTGGTCAATGTAATCGAGCCCGTGACTGGTCAGGCCCGCGCAGGCGAGAAAGGCATGACCCTTCTCGCACAGGCGACTGTCCTGGCAGACACCCCGAACACCCACATTGGCAGAAGCCGGCACCTCGACGATGCCGGCCAGCAGGTCTGCGAGCTTCATTTCGCGGGGAATATTCATGGTTCCAGCCTCCCTGCTACCAGCCTGCCCGGTTCGCGCAATTCATCGTGGTCCGGCACGACATTCAACAGGCGCAAGCCGCCGGCCATGACGTTGGCAAATACCGGCGCGGCAATCTCGCCGCCGTAGTAGTCACCCGCACGCGGCTCATTGATTACAACGACCGTCACCAGGCGCGGATCACTCGCAGGCGCCATGCCGGCGAACACTGCGTAATGGCGGTCCTCGGCATAACCTCCGGAAACTGCCTTGCGGGCGGTACCGGTCTTGCCGGCAACTCGATACCCGGAAACCGCCGCGCGCGTGCCAGTGCCATCAGGAGAAACAACGGTTTCGAGCATGCGGCGCATGTCGCGGGCAGTTTCAGGAGAAACGACCTGCTCGCGGAAACCCGGCTCGTCAATCTTGACGAAAGACACGGGGAGTCGCGCTCCATCAGCCGCGATGACTGCGTATGCCTGCGCCAACTGGAGTGGCGTTACGCTCAAGCCATACCCGTATGCCAGCGTGGCCTGGGTCACTTCGCGCCAGCGCTGCCAGTGCGGCAACAGGCCAGCCGCTTCACCAGGGAAACCGCTGCCGGTGACGCTACCGAAGCCGAAGCGGGCCAGGGATGACCAGAGCTGGCCAGGCTCAAGGGCCAGCGCGATCTTGCTGGCACCCACGTTGACGGACTTCTTCAGGACGGTGGTGACGTCGATCTCGCCGTAATTTCGCGTATCCGAAATCGAGTAACCGCTGACCTTGAGGAATCCGGGCGCGGTGTCGACGCGGGTACGCGGTGTGAACTGCCCGCTTTCGAGTGCGGCCGCTACCGGGAAAGGCTTGAAGCTCGAACCGGGTTCGAACTGGTCGGTCACGGCTCGATTCCGGAACGCCGATGCGTTCGCCGCAGAACGGTTGTTCGGGTTATAGGAAGGCTGGTTGGCCAGTGCGAGCACTTCGCCGGTTTCGACATCGAGCACCACGATCGAACCCGACACCGCATCGTTAGCCTGGATCGCCGCCTTCAACTCGCGGTAGGCAATGTACTGCAGGCGCAGGTCGATACTGGTCGCCAGCTGCTGCCCCGGGCGCGCGGGCTTCAACTGGGCAACCTGCTGGATGGTGCGACCGATGCGATCGCGCAGCACGCGCTTGGCACCCGCCTCGCCACGCAGCCATTCATCGAATGCGAGCTCGAGACCTTCCTGGCCACGATCATCAATATCGGTAAACCCGAGCAGGTGCGCAGTAACTTCGCCGGCCGGGTAGAAACGCTTGTATTCGCGTTGCAGGTGAACACCCGGAATACCGAGCGCTTCGACGCGTCCGGCAAGGTCCGGCGGTACCTGGCGCTGCAGGTACACGAATTCACGATCAAGGCGCGCGCCGATCATGTCGCGAAGCTCGACAGGATCCTCATCCAGGATATTCGCCAGCTCGACGAACTGGTCCGGGGTAACTTCCAGCGCCTGTGGATTTACCCAGACCGCAGAGACCGGGGTCGATACCGCCAATGGTTCGCCGTTACGGTCGGTCACCATTCCACGATGGGCAGGCATCTCGACCACACGAAGGTGACGCGCCTGCCCCTGGTCCTGCAGGAAATCGTTACGCAGCACCTGCAGGTCGACCGCACGCACAAGCATGACCGCTGCCGACGCCAGGAAGACGACGGTCACCAGCGAGCTGCGCCAGCCCCATGCGGGTCGCGCAATGCCTTCCTGCTTGTGACGTTTAGTGACCATTCTTGAGAACCACCACTTCCCGGTTATCGACGATGATCATGTCGAGCTGCTCACGCGCGATCCGCTCGATGCGCCCATGCGTAGCCCATGCACTCTGTTCAAGCTGCAGCTGACCCCACTGCACCTGCAATTCATCCCGCGTTTCCTGCAGCTGCTGCAGCTCGACGAAGTGAATGCGATTCTCGTGTCGCATCTTCACGACGAGCAGCGCGCTGCCAATGTTCGCAACCAGCAGCAGGACGATGATGGCGAGGCGCAGGCTCATGCAGCCTCCCCCGCAACCTTTTCGGCCACGCGCAACACCGCGCTGCGAGCGCGCGGGTTGGCCTCGAGCTCCTGCTTGCCGGCGCGAATTGCCTTGCCCAGTTTTTTCAGCGGCGGCGTGACATCAGGTGCCGGCAGGTGACGCGGCACCTGCGGCGGACGCGAGTTATCGCGAATGAATCGCTTCACGCGGCGATCTTCCAGCGAGTGGAAGCTGATGATGCTGAGTCGCCCTTGCGGCGCCAGCACATTCATCGCCTGCTCAAGCACGGCGTCGAGATCATCGAGCTCGCGATTGATATGAATCCGGATTGCCTGGAAGCTGCGCGTTGCCGGATGCTTGAACTTGTCCTTGCGCGGCACGGCGGCATCGATCAACGCCACCAGCTCCTGCGTCGTTTCCAGCGGCTTGTCCTTGCGCTGCTCGACAATGGCGCGGGCAATGCGGCGATGGAATTTCTCTTCGCCGTAATCACGGAGGACAAGACTCATTTCTTCTTCCGGCGCGCGTGCCAGCCACTCTGCAGCCGTTTCACCAGCCGCGGTATTCATCCGCATGTCGAGTGGGCCCGCATGCATGAAGCTGAAACCGCGTGTGGCGTCGTCGAGCTGTGGCGAGGAGACGCCGAGGTCGAGCAACACGCCATCAACGGCATGCATCAGACCTTCCTGCTCGATCACCTGCTGCAGCATCGTGAAGCTCCCGTGAACGATGCGAAATCGTGCGTCGCCACCAAACTCCCTTTCAGCCGTTTCAATGGCCTGAGGATCCTTGTCAAAAGCAATCAACCGACCCGACTCATCCAGCTCCTCGAGGATCCGGCGACTGTGACCACCGCGACCAAAGGTGCCATCCACGTAAAGGCCACCCGGCTTGATCGCGAGCGCCTCCACGGCCTCTTCGAGGAGCACCGGCTGGTGCTGGTGTCCCCCTTTGTGGTCGCCTTTGCCGGCCATCAGAGCGACAGCGACTCGAGCTCTGCCGGCAGTGCGTCCAGGTCCTCGTCCTCGGCCAGCCACTCATCACGACGGCTTGCCCAGGCATCTTCATCCCAGATTTCGAACTTGTTGCCCTGGCCGATCATCACCGCGCCCTTTTCCAGCCCGGCAAACTCGCGCAGGGGCTGCGGCAACAGCACACGGCCATGGCTGTCCATTTCCAGTTCGGTGGCATGGCCCACCAGCAGGCGCTGCAGGCGGCGCGCCTGCGGATTGAAGCTCGGCAGCTTCACCAGCTTCTTTTCGATCTCTTCCCATTCGGGCAGTGGATATAAAAGGAGACAGTGATCCCGGTCGACGGTCACCACGAGCTGGCCCTCGCACAGCGCCTGCAGGCGCTCGCGATGACGGGTCGGAATCGCCATCCGACCCTTGGCATCCAGCTTTACGTTGTTGACACCCCGGAACATTGTTTTCGTCGTTGGGCTGCTGCCCCACGCCTCCCCACTTTTTCCCACTTACCGACACTATAGGTAGCGGCAAAACGAACTGTCAAGCTGTATTCCCACTGTTCGTGAGGGATTTCTCATTACGAGTCAGGCACTTAGCGAAATGTCGCGGCGCACAACACTTCAAAATTGTGCGTGCGCACAATGTTAAAAAACAACGAGTTACAGCATCTACTTTCAAGCCTTTATGAGCTAATATGGTGAGAATATCGCCGGTTTTTCCGCCTTTCGGAGAGATGGAATGCGTTACAAAACAGCCCGGACCCTGGTTTTCCTGCTTGCGGGCAGTACATTGGGCCCAGCCCTTGCGGCTGAAGATCCGGCTCAGGAAGAAGCCGATGACCGCACCGAAGTGGTGCAGAAGACCGAAAACCCGGAAGACGAGTGGTACAACCCCCTGGTCGACGTGCTGTTCAGCGGCCCGCCGGCGCTGGGTAAGCGCCTCGAGGAAGAAAAGAAAGTATCCCGACGCTTCTCGCTGCTGTCACACCACCCCAACTATGTGCTGCCGGCGACCTGGACACCGGATCCGCGACAATTCCAGACCAGCAACCCGGACCCCGCCCCGCCAGAGAACGTGGAGATCAAGTTCCAGATCAGCTTCAAGGTGCCTGTCTGGGAAGCCCCCCTTGGCGATGAGTCCGAGCTGTCGGTGGGCTATACACAGCAGTCCTGGTGGCAGGCCTACAACTCCGCGGCATCCAAGCCCTTCCGCGAAACCAACCACGCGCCGGAAGTCTTCATGGATTTCCTCAGCGACCGTGAAATTCTCGGGTTCACGCACCGGATCACGCGCCTCGGCATCCTGCACCAGTCAAACGGGCGCTCGGAACCGTTTTCCCGGAGCTGGGACCGGCTCTATGCGCAGTTCGTCCTGGAACGCGGTGGTTTCGTAATGAGCCTGCGACCCTGGTATCGCATCCCGGAAAGCGCCAGCGAAGACGACAACCCGGACATCACGGATTACATGGGGTACGGCGATATCGGTTTCGCCTGGCGCAACGGGGAGAATGTCTATTCACTGATGCTGCGAAACAATTTCGACTTGGACGACAACCGCGGCGCCATCCAGGTCGACTGGAGCTTCGACATTTCTGAAGACATCCGCGGCTACGTGCAGATATTCGACGGCTACGGCGAGAGCCTGATCGATTACAACGAATCGGTCACGCGTATCGGTATAGGAATCCAGCTGACCGGCTGGCTGTGAAACTGCCTCGCCGCAGGGTCATGCGGCGAGGCGAGGAATTATAAGGAGTCGGCCGATAAGCCGGGTTCTGTCGTGGACAGCCATTCATCTGGG
>JAWWBT010000041.1:0-16164 GCA_033720815.1 Gammaproteobacteria bacterium
ATCCCAGTCCGAAAAGTGAAAAGATCAGGCTGCGCAGCAGGATGATCGGTGGCCCTATGATCTGGCCAAGGATTCCGAAAGCGAGCAGCGCGACCAGGATCATCAGCCCGTAGGGCTCGACCCGGTCGATGGTATCCGAGTAGCGCGCCGGCAACAGGTTGCTCAACACGCGACCGCCATCCAGTGGCGGAATCGGCAACAGGTTCAGTACAGCCAGCACCAGGTTGATGGTGACACCGGCAATGCCCATGAGAATCAGCGGCTCGCTGGCCCAGTCGACATTTGCGACTGCCGCGAGCTTGGCGATGAGTCCCCAGATGAGCGCCTGCACGATATTCGATATCGGCCCTGCTGCGGCAACCAGCGCCATGTCTCGGCGCGGGTTGCGAAGGTTCTGCTGCGCAACCGGCACCGGCTTCGCCCAGCCGAAGATGAACGCGCCCAACGCAAGCAGCACCAGCGGGACGATAACCGTACCCACAAGGTCGATGTGCTTGATCGGGTTCAGTGTCAGGCGCCCCATCAGCTCGGCGGTACGATCACCGTGCAGGCGCGCGACCCAGCCATGCGCGACTTCGTGCACGGTGATGGCAAACAGGATGGGGAGCGCCCAGATGGCGATCTGCTGTGCAAGGCTCAGTTGTGACATCGGGGCATTATACGGGCGCGGAGCGCCCGGCGCGAAGCCTGAATACCGGTCGAAACTGGGTAATTTTTAACCAGCCGCTCACTGGAACACGCTGGCGTCGCCACGGCCCTCACGGACCAGCTCCACCGCGCCGCCGACCAGGTCGACGACCGTGGTCGGCACGATGCCGCAGGGCCCACCGTCAATGATCAGGTCCAGCTCGTGCTCCAGCGCCTCGCGAATCTCCCAGCCCTCGGTATAGGGAATGATGTCGCCCTTCAGCATCAGCGTGGAGGTCATCAACGGCTCGCCAAGCTCGTCAAGCAGCGCCTTGGCGACGGGATGCTCCGGCACGCGGATGCCGATGGTTTTCTTCTTCGGGTTCTGCAGGCGGCGCGGCAGGCTGCTCGATGCCTGCAGGATGAAGGTGTACGGCCCCGGCGTGTGCGCCTTCAGCAGGCGGAAGGCCCAGTTATCAACGCGCGCATAGGTGGAGATTTCCGACAGGTCGCTGCACATCAGCGTGAAATTGTGTTCCTTGTCGATGTGGCGGATGCGCGCGATCTTCTCCATGCCGGGCTTGTTGTCGATGTGACAACCCAGCGCATAGCAGGAATCCGTCGGGTACGCGATCACCCCGCCATCGCGGATGATCGCAACCGCCTGCTTCACCAGTCGAGGTTGCGGCGTGGTCGGATGTATTTCAAAGAACTGGCTCATGCTGTGCACCGCGCAATCAGGCAAAAGGTCCGGTATTTCCCGTGTTTGGAGGCATCCCGGGCGCTGTGTATGATACCTGACCTCGCAATCTCGAACATGGACCGCCAATGGGCTTTCTCTACGATTTCTTTCCCGTCCTGCTGTTCTTCGGTGTCTACAAGTGGCAAGGCATCCTGCCCGCGACCGCCGTGCTGATCGTCGCCACGCTGGGCCAGACGGCATGGACGTGGTTCCGCAAGCGCGAAGTGAAGACCATGCACATCGTCACCGCAGTACTGGTCCTGGTGTTCGGTGGCATCACGCTCCTGCTGGAGGACGAAATCTACATCAAGTGGAAGGTATCCATCGTCAACTGGCTGTTCGCAGCGGCCTTCCTGGCGTCAGCCTGGGTCGGATCGAAGCGTACGATCATCGAGCGCATGCTGGGCGGTGAATTCGAGCTGCCGAAAACCGTCTGGCGGCGCCTGAACCTGGGATGGGTAGGATTCTTCACCCTGCTCGGCTTCATCAACTGGTTCGTGCTGGAAAACTTCGACACGGAGACCTGGGTGAACTTCAAGCTGTTCGGCGTCCTGGGCCTGACGCTGCTCTTCGCCCTTGCCCAGGGCATCTATCTCTCGCGCCACATCACGGTGGAGGAATGAACATGCACTACGCGATCATTTCACAGGATGTTCCCGGCAGCCTCGAGAAGCGCAAGAGCGCGCGCCCGGACCACCTGGCAAGACTTGAGACACTCAAGGAAGAAGGTCGCCTCGTGCTGGCCGGCCCGCACCCCGCAACAGACAGCGCCCAGCCCGGTGATGCCGGTTTCACCGGCAGCCTGGTCGTTGCGGAATTCGAATCGCTGGAACAGGCACAGGCCTGGGCCGATGCCGATCCGTACGCGGCGGCCGGCGTGTATGCAGAAGTCAGGGTAAAACCTTTCCTGAAGGTGTTGCCGTGAACGAGGCACCCGACAACACGGCGCGGATGGAAAGGATGCGTGAAAGCCTGGCCGCTCTTGAGCCGGTCGCGCTCGAGATCAAGGACGAATCCCACAAGCATGTGGGCCACGCCGGCGCTCAGTCAGGCATGGGCCATTTTGCAATGACCATCGCATCGCCCGCCTTCGAAGGGAAATCCACGCTGGAGCGACATCGCCTTGTCTATGACACGCTGGGCGAGATGATGCATACCGACATTCACGCACTGAGCATTCGCGCGCTGACACCCGAGGATATCGACACGGGCGACGGAAAAGCCTGAATTCCGGGCATTGCATAACGATTTCGACAACGCCCGGGTGTTATGCTCGGGCGACTATTCCAACCCATCATTCAAGCTAGAAAACAGGGAGACCTGAATGAACATCACTTTCAAGCGCAGCCTTGCCGCAATGGCCATGCTCGCCCTGCTCGCCGGTTGCAATTCCGGTAACGGTTCGTCGGACAAGGCATCGGCCGATACCGCCGATGCCGTCGCCGTAGTCAATGGCGAAGGCATTACCGAAGCACAGTTCAATGCCTATGTGCAGCGCCGCACGGGTGGCGACGCCGGCACACTGGACCCGCAGATGCGCCAGCAGATCGTCAACGAGCTGGTCAACATCACCCTGCTCGCGCAGCGTGCGGAATCCATGGAGCTCCACAAGCAGCAGCCGCTCAAGGCGCGCCTGGCCTTTGAGCGCAATACGTCGCTGGCCGACGCTGCAATGAGCAGCTACCTGGAAGAAAACCCGGTTACCGAGGAAGACGTGCGTGCCGAATACGAAGCACGCAAGGACGAACTGGGCGGTTCGGAATTCAAGGCGCGCCACATCCTCGTCGATGACAAGCAAACGGCTGAACAGCTGATCGTGCAGCTGGACGAAGGTGCCGACTTCGTCGCGCTGGCAAAGGAAAACTCCACCGAGCCGGGTGCCGACCAGAGCGGCGGCGACCTGGGCTGGTTCTCACCGAACCAGATGGTTGCACCGTTCTCCAATGCAGTGCAGTCCATGGAACCGGGCAACTACAGCAGCGAGCCGGTTGAAACCCAGTTCGGCTGGCACGTGATCCTGCTTGAGGAAACCCGCAGCGTCGAGCCGCCGGCATTCGAAGAAGTGTCGCAGCGCATCGAACGGTTCCTGACCAACCAGCGCATCCAGGCCTACATCAACGAGCTGCGTGGCAAGGCCAACGTGGACATGAAGGGTGAAAGTGCAGCCCCGGCCGAAAGCGCCGATGAAACTGCCGAACAGGCGGAATGACAAACCGTGATTGAATTCACGGATACGATCGGGAGCAATCGGTAACTTCTGAACCTGAGGCGACACACCGGCCGGGCCATAGCACCCTCGCATCTGCCCCTGGCTCGACTGGAAATCGTCTCTGTTCCTGCCTCACGGTTCAGTGCTCCTTTGGTCGTTGAGGTATTAGGGCCGGTCAAGATTGACCGGCCCTTTTTTATGCCCGGGATTTTCCTGCGCAAAAGAAAAGGCGCGTCGAAGACGCGCCCCTGGTCGAGTTCGCTTGACTGAGTACTCAGCTTTCCAGCAGCTTGCCGAGTCCGTTTTCATCAAGAATTTCAACGCCTAGCTTCTCGGCCTTGTCGAGTTTCGACCCTGCTTCCTCGCCGGCAACCAGGTAATCCGTTTTCTTCGACACGCTGCCGGTCACCTTCGCGCCCAGCGCCTGCAGTTTCGCCTTTGCTTCATCACGTGTCATCGACGACAAGGTGCCGGTCAGGACAATCGTCTTGCCATCCAGCGGCTTCGGTCCTTCGCTGATCCCTTCCATGTCTTCCCAGTGCACGCCATTCCCGCGCAGTGCCTTGATGACATCCCGGTTATGGTCCTCGTCGAAGAAATCCACGATGCGCTGCGCGACCTTCGGGCCGATGTCCGGCACTTCCTGCAGGCGATCGGCATCTGCCTGCATTATCTTGTCCAACGTGCCGAAATGCTGCGCCAGCTGCAGCGCTGTCGCTTCACCCACTTCGCGGATACCCAGGCCAAACAGGAAACGCGGCAAGGTGGTTTCTTTCGAATTGTCGATGGATTGCAGTAGCTTGTCGACGGACTTCTCGCCAAAACCTTCCCACTCGACAAGCTCATCCCGGTGCTTTTCCAGCGTGAATATTTCCGCCGGTGAATGCACCAGGTCCGCCTCGACCAGCTGTTCCATCAACTTGTCCCCGAGGCCTTCGATGTCCAGCGCCTTGCGTGACGC
Organism: Gammaproteobacteria bacterium; assembly: GCA_033720815.1. Classification (GTDB taxonomy): domain Bacteria; phylum Pseudomonadota; class Gammaproteobacteria; order Natronospirales; family JAJUFS01; genus JAWWBS01. Next base: position 4,540 of record JAWWBT010000041.1, read on the forward strand.
GAAATGTTTCAGCTGTTCCTTCCGTTGCGCGGCACAGACCAGTCCACCCGTACAGCGCGCGACCGCTTCGCCTTCCTCGCGAACAACATCCGAATCACACACCGGACAGGTCTTCGGTAGCTGGATATCCTTCGCATTACCTGGCCGACGTTTCTTTACGACCTGGACGATTTCCGGGATCACGTCACCGGCGCGTCGCACGATAACCGTGTCACCCACCTTCACGTCGAGCCGCTCGATTTCGTCCATGTTATGCAGCGTTGCATTGCTGACGGTGACGCCACCAACAAACACGGGTTCCAGTCGTGCCACCGGGGTCAGTGCGCCGGTGCGGCCCACCTGGAAGTCGACATCGTTGAGAACCGTGGTCTCTTCCTGCGCCGGGAACTTGTGGGCAATGGCCCAGCGCGGTGCCCGCGAGACAAAACCGAGTTCACGCTGCTGGTCGAGCCGGTCAACCTTGTACACCACGCCGTCGATGTCGTAGTCGAGCCTGGCGCGCCGTTCCTGCATGTCGCCGTAGTAATCCAGGCAACCCTTCACTCCCTGCACCGTGCGGATTTCGGGATTGATGCGCAGCCCCCAGGTTTTCAGCCTTTCCAGGATTTCACTATGACGTTCGGCAAAGGGCTCGCCGGAAATCTCGCCGATGCCGTAGCAATAGATATCGAGCGGGCGCTCGGCAGTGATTTTCGGGTCAAGCTGGCGGAGGCTGCCCGCGGCGGCATTTCGCGGATTCACGAACGTCTTGTCACCTTTCTCGCGCGCACGATCATTCAGCTTTTCGAAACCTTCGTGCGACATGAAGACTTCACCACGCACTTCGAGAACATCCGGCCAACCTTGCCCGGACAGCGTCATGGGAATGCTCTTGATGGTACGTGCATTGCTCGTCACGTCTTCGCCGGTTTCGCCGTCTCCGCGGGTCGCCGCCTGCACCAGCTTGCCCTTTTCGTAGCGCAGGCTGATTGCAAGGCCATCGAGCTTGGGCTCACAGGAATAATCGATGGCGCCTTCGACTTCGAGCTTCTCACGGGCCCGTCGATCGAAATCCTCGACGTTTTCCTGCTCGAAGGCATTACCAAGCGAGAGCATCGGTACGGCGTGTTTCACTTCATCGAACTTGTCGAGTGGCTTGCCGCCGACGCGTTGCGTGGGTGAATCCGGGGTGACAAGTTCGGGGTGTTCTTTCTCGAGGGATTCGAGCTCGTCCATCAGCCGGTCGTATTCGGCATCCGGAATCTCGGGATCGTCCTTCACGTAGTACTGGACATCGTGATGACGAATTTCCGCGCGCAACTCCTCGATGCGCTGCTTGTCACCGTTCGACATGATCAGGAATCCTGTTGCAGGCGATGCTCGAAGGCGATGATTTCCTCGCGCACATGCTTTGCAGTCTGCTTGGTCATGGTGCTGCGATTGTGGTCTTTCACATCACCGCCAATCTGCTCGGCGATGCGGCGCGCGGTAGCCAGCAAATCGGCAAAAGCAGCGACGCCACCACGCGGTCCGGGCAACAGCATGAACAGGGAAAGACCCTTGAAATACTGTTCCGGCATCTCGGAAATATCGAAGGAACCGGGTTCGGTTGCACTGGCTACGCTGAAGACACTCTGCAAGCCTTCACCGGTATCGTGCACCCGGTGAAAGATATCGAACTCGCCGTATTCAAGGCCGGCACGTTCGAAGACGTCCATCAGGTCGGCGCCCCAGAAACGGTGGTCCGGATCACGCGGCAGGATCATCAACGCAATGATCTTTTCCTGGCGACGCGGCACGGTCGGCTTCTGCTTTTCATTCGACGCATGAACTGCTTCGGAACGATCATCTTCGTCCACACCTTCGTCGATCCCTTCGACACCCAGTGACGGGTCATCGTCGATCACCTCGTCCACCGCAGTGAATTTTGGCAGGTCTTCGAAACTGCCAGTGTCATCGAGGCTTTCATCGCGAATCGGTTCGTCCAGCAATTCCTGGATTTCATCCGCCTCGCGCCGATCGAAATCATCGTCCTGCGCGGCACCTTTCTGGCGGTAATGAAACCAGATGCCGGCGATAACCAGCCCGCCGACAATCGCCAATATGATCCGAAGATCTTCCATCACGGCCCCTGTTACATCGCCGCCATCTGTACCGCTTCGTCCACATCAACTGCGACGAGACGCGATACGCCAGGCTCATGCATGGTGACACCGGTCAACTGCTTCGACAGTTCCATAGTGGTCTTGTTATGCGTGATGAAGATGAACTGCACGCGCTCCGACATCTCCTTCACCATGTTGCAGAAACGACCCACGTTGGCATCGTCCAGCGGTGCGTCGACCTCGTCGAGCATGCAGAACGGTGCCGGGTTCAGCTCGAAGATGGAGAACACCAGCGCAACCGCGGTCAACGCTTTCTCGCCACCTGACAGCAGGTGAATCGTGCTGTTGCGCTTGCCCGGTGGACGGGCCATGACCGTAACACCGGCGTCGAGCAGCTCCTCGCCTGTCAATTCCAGGTAGGCGTGGCCACCACCGAACAGTTTCGGGAAATTCTTCTGCAGGCCCACGTTGACCTTTTCGAAGGTCTCCTTGAAACGAGTACGCGTTTCGCGATCGATCTTGCGGATCGCATTCTCCAGCGTGGTCAGCGCTTCCATGAGGTCCTCGTGCTGCGCATCAAGGTATTCCTTGCGCTGGGACTGCTCCTGGTACTCATCGATCGCCGCGAGGTTGATCGGGCCGAGACGATCAATCTTGCGTGTAATGTCGTCAACCTGCTCCTGCCAGCTCGCTACCGTCGCGCCCTCTTCCATTTCCTCGAACAGGGCATCGATTTCGAAACCGGTTTCGTCGAGCTGCTCCTTCAGGGTCTGGCGACGAACGCGCATTTCCTGTGAATTCAGCTTGAGCTGGTTCAACTCCTCGCGAAGCGAAGCAACGCGACGTTCCTTCGCCACGCGTTCCTGTTCCAGGTTACGCAGGCGCTGGTCCAGATCTTCCAGCAGGCGACGTGCCTCGCCGAGCTCCTTCTCGATATTGGCTCGCTTCTCCAGCAGCTCGTTCAGTTCGTCTTCCTGGCCTTCGCCCGGGGTATGACCGGCTTCCAGTGCCTGCTGCAGTTCCTCACGACGCTGGCCCAGCTGCTCGAGCTGTTGCTGCATGCGTTCCAGGTTGCGCTGTGTCGATTCGCGCATCGAGCGGCGGGACTCGACCTTCAGCGCAAGTTCATGCACTGCTTCGCGGTCAGCCTTGTTCTGCTGGCGAGCCTGTTCCAGCGCTTCGCGGATTTCATTGCGACGTGACAGCAGTTTTTCATGGTCGGCTTCAAAGCCCTGCAGGCTGCTCATCGTTTCGTCGAGACGCGAACGCGCCTGGCGAATGTCCTCGTCGTGCTGCTCGAGTTCCTTGCGCAGCTCCTGGAGCTCCCGATTCACTTCCTCGCCGCGACGCTTCAGCTGCTCCTGGCGTTCCTGGCGGGAGTCGAGCTGCGCCTTGGCATCGGCAAAGGCACGGTGTGCGCGGTTCACTTCGGACTGCAGGTCCTCGCGACGCATCTCGCCTTCCTTCAGGCGCTCGCGCACGGCTTCCTGGCGCGCCGACTGTTCGGTGACGGCATTCTCGATTTCTTCCAGGCGCTGCTTGAGATCCTTGATCTCCTGCTCGCGCGCCAGCACACCGGCGTGCTCGTCCTGCTCGCGATTCACACGCAACCAGTTCGGGCCGATCCAGATACCATCGGCCGTAATCAATGACTGGCCGGCGGACAATTCGCGACGGCGACGCAGGCCTTCTTCAAGGCTACCGACGGTTCCGACACCGGCGAGCAGTGAAGGCAATGCCGCCTGGCCGCGCACCTTGTCGCCTAGTGCTTCACCAGGGGCGCTGGCGCTGCCTGCATTGCCGGAATCCAGCAGCGTGACGGCGCCGTCATCCAGTTCCCGCAGCGCGTCTTCGACGTCGCCAAGGTCTTCAACACACACCGCTTCCAGGTGATGACCCAGCACGGTTTCCACCGCACGTTCCCAACCGGAATCCACATCCAGCGTTTCGGCCAGGCGCGGCAGGCTTTCCAGGCTGTGCGATGCCAGCCAGTCGTTCACCGCGTCGCGGCTCTTGCCGAGCGCGGACTGCTGCAATGCCTCGAGCGAGCTCAGGCGACCCTTGGCCGTTTCCTGCTCGCTGCGCTGCTGGTGCAATGACTGCGTCAGTTCCTTGTCCTGCTCACGCAGCGACGAAATATCCTGCAGCAGGTCATCGAGTTGCTGCTGCAACTGGTCACGCTGCTCGCCGGCGGCCTGTTCGGTGTGGCGCAGCTTTTCGAGTTCTTCTTCCAGCGCGCCAGGATCCAGTGTGCCGGCTTCTTCTTCGAGCTTGGCGATGCGGTTGTTCACCTGCTGCATCTGGCGCTCGATGCCTTCAATCTGCGTACGATCGACCGTGGCCGATTGCGAGGCTTCGGAAGAATCCTTGTTGAAGGCATCCCATGCGGACTGCCACTGCTGCATCTCTTCCTCGACCTGGTGCAGCTTCTCCGAGGACTCGGTTTCCGCTTCGCGCAGGCGCCCGAGGCCCGGCTCCATTTCTTCCAGCGCACGCTCGACGTCTTCGAGCTGTTCGCGATCACGCTCGAGGTGACCGCTGACTTCCTGCCAGGAATGTTCCGTCTGCGCGAGATCACGCTCCTGGCGCTGCTTCAGTTCCTTGCCGTGCTGGATGGATTGCTCGATACGCGCGATATCGGAACCGATGGAATAGAAACGGCCCTGTACTTCATTGAAGGCATCGTTCGCTTCGGTGTGCTGCTCACGCGTCTTCTCGATATCCAGTTCGACGGAACGCTGGTCGGCAACGGCCGCTTCCAGCAGGTTGTCCTTCTCGCCGATCTCGCGATCCTTGCCGCCGACTGACGCATCAAGTTCACGCCACTTCAGCGCAAGCAGTTCTGCCTTGAGCCTGCGCTCTACGCCCTTCATTTCCTTGTAACGCTCGGCGGTGCGTGCCTGGCGCTGCAGGTGAGCGAGCTGCTTTTCGAGTTCGCCGCGCAGGTCATCGAGTCGCTCGATGTTCTCGCGCGTGTGCTTGATGCGGTTCTCGGTCTCGCGGCGACGCTCCTTGTACTTGGAAATACCGGCAGCTTCCTCGAGGAATACACGCAGCTCTTCCGGCTTCGCTTCGATCAGTCGCGAGATCATGCCCTGCTCGATGATCGAGTAACTGCGTGGACCGAGACCGGTGCCAAGGAAGATGTCCTGGATGTCCTTGCGACGGCAGCGCGTACCGTTCAGGAAATACTGCGAAGTGCCATCGCGCGACACCTGGCGCTTGATCGAGATTTCCGCGAAGTTCGCGTACTGGCCACCGGCAGTGCCTTCGCTGTTGTCGAACATCAGTTCGATGCTCGCGAGGCTGACCGGCTTGCGCGCGCTCGAACCGTTGAAGATGACGTCGGCCATCGAGTCACCGCGAAGGTGCTTCGCCGACGACTCACCCATCACCCAGCGCACGGCATCGATGACGTTCGACTTGCCGCAACCGTTCGGGCCGACGATGCCGACCAGGTTACTCGGGAGGTTGATGGTGGTGGGGTCGACGAAGGATTTGAATCCTGCGAGTTTGATCTTCTTGAGACGCATGACTGCCCTGTACGCTCGAGCCGTGGCCGGCCCGGGAAAATGGTTCGCCCCCTCGGGGGCACCGATGATGTTAAAATCCTGACCTTTGCCGTGATCGTCACGCCATCACAGATTGGCGTGACGAACTCCCCTCGAAACGGCCGCCCTGACTTGCTCAGGCGGCGGCACCAACCGGTAGTCAGGACCTTGTAATATGAGTACTCGCCCGAGTAAAGAGCTGGAGACATTCCCCAACCCGCGAGAAGGCCGGGATTATACCATCCGCATGGAGATTCCCGAGTTCACTTGCATCTGCCCGAAGACCGGACAGCCCGATTTTGCGCAATTTTTGCTCGAATACGTCCCCGAGGAGCTCTGCGTCGAGCTGAAGTCGCTGAAACTCTACATGTGGAGCTTCCGTGACGAGGGCGGATTCCATGAGGCGATGACCAACCAGATCCTCGATGACCTCGTTGCGGCGACGCAACCAAAATTCATGCGCCTGACCGGCAAGTGGAACGTGCGTGGCGGCATCTGGACCGATGTGGTCGCCGAGCACCGCAAGCCGGGCTGGCAGGCGCCGGAGAACGTGGAGCTACCGTAATGCGCCAGTTAGCTGCCGGAGCCAATCACCTGTTGAAGGGCTTCAGCCTGCTCAACCAGCCGGGTGTCAGGCTGTTCGTGGTCATCCCCTTCTTCATCAACCTGTGCATTTACACCGCGCTGCTGGTCTACAGCATCGACCAGTTCGGGCTGCTGATGGACTGGATGGTCGCCCAGCTTCCAGGCTGGCTCGGCTGGCTGGAATGGCTGCTCTGGCCGCTGTTCCTGCTACTGACTGCGCTGCTGGTGGCCTACACATTCACCCTGCTCGCGAACCTCATCGGGGCGCCGTTCAACGGCTTTCTCGCCGAAAAGGTCGCGCGCAACCTGGGTGTCGAGCCACCGCCGGAGGCCGAAACGCGGATCATTCCGCAGATGCTGAATGACGTGAAGCAGGAAATCCGCAAGCTGCTGTATTTTCTGGCTCGTGCCGCGCTGCTGGGTATTGCCAGCCTGCTGCTGATCTGGATTCCCGGCGTCAACGCGATCGTGCCTGTCCTGTGGTTCCTGTTCGGCGCCTGGATGCTTGCGCTGGAGTATTCGGATTTCCATCTCGCCAACCAGGGATATCGCTGGAACGCCGAGCGCGAGCTGTTGCAGCGCCACCGCTGGGCAGCGATGGGTTTTGGTGCCACGGCCGCAGGTGCGACACTGGTGCCAATCGTCAATTTCCTGGTGATGCCGGCAGCGGTTGCCGGTGCCACCGCAATGTGGGTTGAAATACTGAAGGACAGTCCCGGATCAGGGGACTGACTGCCGCGCGGGAGCGCCGGTGCAAGGACAGGAAACGGCTGGCAGCAACGCTTGCCAACCCCCATGCATTGGCGTATAAACTCGCGTTTTGTTTGTATTCAGGGACAAGCCCCGGCTTGCCCCTCGGGGCGCGGAGAACACCAGATGGCAGCCAAGAAGAAGGCCACCGCCAAGAAGAAGGCGGCGAGCAAGAAAACGACCTCCAAGAAGGCCACCGCCAAGAAGAGCACGGCCAAGAAGTCGACGGCGAAGAAGACCGCCAGCAAGAAGCCGGCGGCAAAGAAGGCTGCTCCGAAGAAGGCGGCCGCCAAGAAGTCCACGACCAAGAAACCGGCCACCAAGAAGGCAGCGGCAAAGAAGCCGGCACGCAGCAAGAAGGGCCTTGCCGCGGCGGGTTCTGCTGCCGAATCTCTCGGCTTCACGCCTTACCAGCAGAAGAAGTCCGAAGAGTACATGAGCGAGCCGATGAAGCAGCACTTCCGCGAGATCCTCGCGGCGTGGAAGCGCGAGCTCATGGAAGAAGTGGACCGCACCGTGCATCACATGCAGGACGAGGCGGCCAACTTCCCGGACCCGAGCGACCGTGCGACGCAGGAATCGGAATTCAGCCTCGAGCTGCGAACCCGTGACCGCGAACGCAAGCTGATCCGCAAGATCGATTCGACCTTCAAGCTGATCGACGCGGATGAGTACGGCTGGTGCGATACCTGCGGCATTGAAATCGGCATTCGCCGACTGGAGGCGCGACCCACCGCCTCGCAGTGCATCGACTGCAAGACGCTGGATGAAATTCGCGAAAAGCAGATGATGAACTAAGACATGGAAACGGGGCGCAAGGCGCCCCGTTTTTTTACCTGCCATGACTCCTGAAACACCTTATCGCGGTCGATTCGCACCCTCACCCACGGGCGAACTGCATATGGGAAGCCTGGTGGCCGCCATGGCCAGCTATCTCGATGCGCGCCAGAACGACGGCGAATGGCTGCTACGCATCGAGAACCTCGACCCGCCCCGCGAAGTGCCCGGCAGTGCCGAAAAGATCATTGCCACCCTCGAAGCACTCGGTTTCGAATGGGACGGCAATATCGTCTACCAGTCCGACCGCGACAAAGCCTACATTGCGGCCCTGGAATCGCTGCTGGAACGCGGCCTCGCCTTTCGTTGTGGCTGCAGCCGCAAGGACATCGCCGCGACCTCGCCACAGGAAGGCGCTGAGGGGCCAATCTACCCCGGCACCTGTCGTAACGGCGTACCCCGTGACCGGGAACCGCGTTCGGTACGCCTGCGGGTGGAAGCCGGCGATACCTGTTTCGATGATCGCCTGCAGGGCCGCCAATGCCAGGATATTGCGAACGATATCGGTGACTTCGTGATCCTGCGCGCGGATGGCTATTTCGCCTACCAGCTCGCGGTCGTGATTGACGATGCTGATGCCGACATCACCGACGTCGTGCGCGGCGCCGACCTGCTTACATCCACCCCGCGGCAGATCCTGCTGCAACGCCTGCTGGGCCTGCCGACACCCCGTTACCTCCACCTGCCGCTGCTGCTGGACGACCAGGGCAAGAAGCTCTCCAAGCAGGCAAGATCCGCGCCGGTCGATGCCAGGAACCCGATGCCAGGCCTGGTGCGCGCCGCAACACTGTTGCGCCTCGACCCACCCCGGGATTTCGAGGACGCCGGGATCGAGGAATTCTGGAAATGGGCCGTTAACCGATTTGATATCAATAAGTTGCAAGGCATATCTCGACTCTGAATAATGGTGTAATTTTCGCCGCATTGCGGGAACTTTCACCAATGCTGCGCTGTCCCAATAGACAGTACCTTGCTGCTTTGCGGAGGCCGCATCATGCAGACCAGAATCATCAAGAAATACCCGAACCGCCGGCTCTATGACACCGAGGAAAGCCGCTACATCACGCTGGGCGAGATCCGCCAACTGGTGCGTGACCACGTTGATTTCCAGGTCATCGAGCGCAAGTCGCAGACCGACATCACCACGCAGGTGCTGCTGCAGGTCATCGCCGAGCTGGAAAACCAGGGCGATCGCATGCTGTCGCCGGAATTCCTTTCCGGCCTGATCCGTGCCCATGGCCAGCGGGATGCAGCCGAGTTGAATGCGCAGCTGCTGGAAGCGCTGAAACCGCGCGTTGTCGTCAGCCCGCCGCACGAGGAACCGGGCCACACTACTTTCTGAAATCACGTGCCGGGCCGCGACGCTCCCGGTGCAAGTCCGTATAATTCGACCTCCTCAGCCACTCGAGGAGGTCGACTTGATCCGCGTATCCCGTTTCCAGCCCGCCTGGTGGTTGCGCAACCGCCACCTGCAGACGATTGTTCCCAACCTGTTTCGCCCCAGGCCGGATATTCACGTCACGCGTGAACGCATCGAATTGCCCGATGGCGATTTCGTCGACGCAGACTGGGTTGGTCGCCGCAGTTCCGGCCCGATCGTCGTGCTATTGCATGGGCTGGAAGGCAACATCGAATCCCGCTACGCCGGCTGGATGCTGAAACGCCTCGACGAATCGGGATACCGCCCTGTCCTGCTCAACTTCCGCAGCTGTTCCGGCGAAGTGAACCGCAAGCCGAACAGCTACCATTCCGGCCACACCGCCGACTTTGATCATTTCGTGCGCCTGGTGCATGAACGCGAACCCGGCGTTCGGATGGCGGCGATCGGCTACTCGCTGGGTGGGAATGCCCTACTGAAATGGCTGGGCGAAAACGGCAGGCAGGACCTTGTCGAAACCGGCATCGCCGCTTCAGTACCCTTTCGCCTTGCAGAATGTTCCGAGGCCGTTAACGAGGGGCTTTCGAAGATCTACCAGAAGCACCTGATGGGGCGCATGAAGGCCACGGCAATTGCCAAGCAGGACCTGATTCGTGCCGCGGGTCATGACCCTGAAATCCACTCACTGAAAACCTTTCGCGATTTCGACGAAGCCCTGACTGCTCCGCTGCATGGCTTCGCCAGTGCGGATGATTATTACGACAGGTGCAGTTCCATCCGTTTCCTTGAATCGATCTGCACGCCGACGCTGGTCATTCATGCAAAGGATGACCCTTTCATGCGCGAGACGACACCGCCCACGGAAGACGAAATCTCCGATTTCGTTGAAGTAGAGCTGAGTGAACACGGCGGCCACGTCGGCTTCGTGTCTGGTCGTTGGCCATGGAAGCCACGGTATTTCCTCGAGGAGCGGATGTTCGAGCACCTGGCCCAGCATTTCCCGCTGGCGCGAGGCACGCAAGCAGTGGCGTGATTCAGTACTCGAACTGGCGAAAGGTTGGCCCGGTAATGGTACCGATCGACAGGTAGAACGCGTCTACGCCGTCGGAATTGCGACCATAAGCGAGGCCGACGGGCCCAAGGAAGGTATCCAGCGCGACAAAAACGGAACCGCCCAGAACCAGGTCACCACTGCTGATTTCGCTACTGTCTTCCCAGACGTTGCCCGTTTCCAACGTAAAGCCGGCGTACAACGGCACATCAATGAGCCGGTCCGGGTCGCGACCGAGATAGCGGTAGTAGATGGCGCGGGCCAGCCCCAGGTGCTGGCCAACGAGCTCGTCGCGTTCGAAACCGGAAAGCTGCGTTATACCACCGAGTGAAACACCCTGCGTACGGTAGCGGTCCCCCGATAGCACGCTCTCCAGCGTCACTCCCAGCAACAGGTTGTCCTTGAACCAGTTCACCGCGCTCAATGCTTCCAGTGATGCGAACTCCCCGTCACCGGACGCGCCAAGACCTGGCTGCGCGGACTCGAAGCGAAGGTCGATACGCGTACCGCTCGTCGGAAAGGAAAACGAATCCATGCTGTCGTAATGAAAGCTCATCACGACATCACCCACATCGAACTCCTGCTCGGGAAACAACAACGGGTCACCCTGTCGCAGGGTAGTATCCAGTTGCCCCTTGCGAATACCGATGCGCAGCGAACCGGAATCCGTCACCTGTCGGCCAATATCCAGGCCAACGACATTGCGGTGAAAGCGGTATTCGCCAATGCTGCCCGTATCACTGCTTCGAAAAACGTTTCCCAGCGCATTCGTGTAATGCGCCGAACCAAACCAGTCGCCGTCGTAAGTGAATGGCTGGTAGTACTCTGTGGTAAGACCCGTGATTTCACCGAGGCCGATCTCCGTACGCCACTCCGCCGCCAGCGAATTGAGATTGACGGCAGTGGTGGCAAGGGAAAGCTCGAACGCCGTATCGCCGTCGAAATTCTCCAGGAGTTCGAAACCAAGCTCGAACCGCAACGGTCCGGTGGCCTTTGGTACAGGCTCGATCACCAGCACGCCTCCCGGCTCGCTGGCATCGTCCCCTGAAACCGGTTCTACGTGATAATCGACGATATCGAACAACTGCATGCCATACAGTTGCTGCAGGTCCTGCTCCAGTCCAGCGGTATCCAGGCTCGCGCCTACCGGCTGCGAGACGCGTGCCTTGACCAGTTTTTCAAGCTGCTGCCCCCTGTCATCAACAGCAATATCAACGATTACGGGCCTGGCCTGCCGCCGTAATTGCCGCTCATCGCGATAGCGCGCGTAGGTTTCACGGTCAACTCCCAGCTGCACCAGTTCATCATGCAGGCGTCGGGCAGCAGCATAGCCCCTGTCTATGATGTTCCCGGTGTCATCAAAAGACGCTGACGTGTAGTTGCCGAGAT
>JAWWBT010000042.1:0-16084 GCA_033720815.1 Gammaproteobacteria bacterium
GTTCGACGGTCGAACCATGCGAGCGAAGCTGCGTCGATCCACCATGACCGACTTCGTGCTCGTCAACCGCTGCTTTCACTGGATCCAGGAGCAACCTTTCCTTCGTTGAGGGGCATGGACAAGCGCTACATCACGCTCGTCGCCGGCAGCTGGAGCCTCAAGCGCGAGGAAGTGCGGCTCACCCTCAAGAAGCAGAGTCGAGGCGGTGAGCGCATGGTCGAAGTGCGTGACGACGGCAAGGAAGCAGTGTCCTATTTCCGGGCGCTGGACTATTTCCCGGGCGCGACGCTGATGGAGGTTGATATCCAGACCGGTCGAACCCACCAGATCCGTGTCCAGGCGGCGCATTACGGCCATCCGGTGCTGGGAGACGACAAGTACGGCGATCGGGAAGCCAACAAGGCGTTTCGCAAGCTCGGCCTGAAGCGCCTTTTCCTTCATTCGGCGTCGATCGGTTTTGACTGGCCGGATTCCGGCGAGCGGCTGGACGTGAATGCACCGCTGGACGATGACCTGCGTGCCGTGCTGGACAAGCTGGAGTCGCGTCGGTGAGCTACCAGCTGCTCGTGTTCGACTGGGACGGGACCATCATGGATTCCGAGGCGCACATCGTGGCCGCCGTGCAGGCGGCGGCGGAAGAGTGCGGTTTCGATGTCCCCCACAAGGACAGCGTGCGGCGGGTGATTGGCCTGGGCCTGCGCGAGGCCGTGCAGGCGGTCTTCCCGGATTTCGAGGAAGGGAAATTCCAGGCCTTCGTGAATCGGTACCGGCATCATTTCCTGCTGAAATCCACCACTGCGCAGGCGCCATTCGATGGTGCGGTCGAAACCCTGAATGAATTGCGGCAGGCAGGCTTCTGGCTGGCCGTTGCCACGGGGAAGGGGCGGCAGGGCCTGGACCGAGCCATGCGTGAGCTGGAACTTGAGTCCGTGTTTCATACCAGTCGCTGTGCCGACGAAACGGTGTCGAAGCCGCACCCGCGGATGTTGCAGGAAATCCTGCTGGACCTCGCACTCGAGCCACAGGATGCCCTGATGATCGGCGATACCAGCTACGACATGGAGATGGCGGCGAATATCGGAATGGACCGGCTTGCGGTCAGTTACGGTGCGCACGAGATCGAAGACCTGGAACAGCATGCCCCGCTGGACATCATTCACGATATCCGTGAACTGCCGCGCTGGCTCGCACGCCGCTGAAGAATCAGGGCAGCTGCAGACCGAACTCGCGTAGCAGGCGGGCAGTGGCAATCAGTGGCAGGCCCATCAGGGCGCTCGGGTCTTCGTTCTCGATCCTTTCGAACAGCGTGATCCCGAGGGCTTCCGACTTGAAACTGCCAGCGCAATCCAGCGGCTGCTCGGCCGCGATATAGCGTTTCAGGCTCGCGTCATCCAGCTCACGGAAGCTGACCACGGTTTCATCCATGTGCTCCCGTGTCGTGCCGGAGGCCGCGTCGATTACGCAAACGGCGGTCAGGAAGCGCACGCGCTTGCCGCTTGCGGCGCGCAACTGCTGCAGTGCATTTTCCTCGGTGTGGGGCTTGCCGAGCACTTCATGATCCCGCACCGCACACTGGTCCGAGCCGATCACCAGGCCGGAATCATGCCGTGCTGCAACGGCCGCGGCCTTCGCCTTTGCCAGCCGCATCACCATTTCGGCCGCCGATTCGCCCTCGACGCGGGTTTCGTCGGTTTCGGGTGCTTCCTGGGCGAACTCGATGCCGATCCTTTCGAGCAGCTCGCGGCGGTACGGCGAAGTCGAGGCGAGGATGATCGTGGGCGCGTTCTGGCTCATTGGCGTGATATCCGGCTGCGTGAATGGCGCGGACATCTTAGGGCCATGGCCAGATTCAAGCAAAAACAAGCAGTTGGGGCGGCAAATTCTTTGACTTGACGGCCTTCCGCAACGTAAAATTCCGCGCTTATGTCGACAGCCCTGCCGCAACGATTCGATCCATGGCGCCTCGCGGCGCAGGATGTCCATGCGGCCGGTGAAATCGACACGCGTCGCATGCCACGCCTCACCGAGGCACTGGCCAGCGACAAACCGATACCGGTCGATGTCGAGTTGCGCATCTTCTCGGACAGCGGCGGTCGGGCGCGCATTACGGGCACGGTCGAGGCTACCTTGCCACTGACCTGCCAGCGTTGCCTGGACCCGGTGGAAGTGCCGGTTTACGGTGAATTTTCACTGGTTGTGGTAGCCACGCCGGAAGAATCCGATGGCGTGCCCGAGGATGCCGAGCCGTTGATCCTGGAGAAGGGTCCGCAAGTATCGGTACATGAAATGGTGGAAGACGAGCTGATCCTGGCGTTGCCGGTGATCGCCCGCCACGAGAATATCGAGGATTGCGGCCCGCGTGGCCGGATCCTGGCAGACGTGCAGGCCGAGGCCGCCGTTGCCGACGATAAGGAAGAGGAAATCTCCGAGGAACCGGAAGAGCGGAAGGAAAACCCGTTCGAGGTTCTGAAGAAACTGAAGACTGATCACTCCGATTAGAGGTGTAGAGAAATGGCTGTTCAGAAGAGTCGCAAAACTCCGTCCCGCCGCGGCATGCGCCGTGCCCATGATTCGCTGAAGTCGGCGACGGTGTCGCGCGATCCGGTGACGGGTGAAGCCCACCTGCGTCACCACGTCGGCGCCGACGGTTTCTACCGTGGCCGCAAGGTGGTCAACACCAAGAACGTCGTTGAAGACGACGAATAAGTGACGTTGCCGCGCAAGCGGCACGTTGACGCGTACTACAGCAGGGAAGGGTGAAACCCGAGATGGCGAAACCCATCACCATTTCGCTGGACGCAATGGGCGGGGACCACGGACCGGAGTCGGTGGTCCCCGCTGCCATTGAGATGGCGAAAAAGCACGAGAACCTCACGCTGATCCTCGTGGGTCGGCAGGAAGTGCTCGAGGATTATCTCTCTCACGCCCCCAAGCGCATTCGCGAGCGGTTGAAGGTTCATCACGCCACCGAGGTGGTGGAGATGCACGAGCCGCCGTCGCAGGCCTTGCGTGGCAAGAAGGATTCCTCGATGCGCGTCGCGATCAACCTGGTCAAGGAAGGCAAGGCGGATGCCTGCGTCAGTGCCGGTAACACCGGTGCACTGATGGCAACTGGCCGCTTCGTCCTGAAGACCTTGCCAGGCATCGATCGTCCCGCAATCATCACTGGTATTCCGGCCAAGGACGGGCACACCGAAGTGCTGGATCTGGGTGCGAATGCCGATTGCTCTCCGGAACATCTCTACCAGTTTGCCGTCATGGGATCGGTGGTTGCCCAGGCAATCCACAATATCCCGCGCCCGACGGTCGGCCTGCTGAATATCGGCGAGGAAGAGATCAAGGGTAACGAGACGGTGAAGGCAGCGGCCAAGCTGCTGAACCAGAGCAGCCTGAATTACATCGGTTTTGTCGAAGGCAACGATATCTGCAATGGCCGGGTCGACGTGGTGGTGACCGATGGCTTTGTAGGTAACGTCTCCCTGAAGGCGATGGAAGGTATTGCGAAGCTGCTCGCGAACAACATCCGCGAAGAGTTCTCGCGTAACTGGTTCACGAAGATCCAGGCGCTGATTGCAATGCCGGTCATCCGCGCATTGAAGCGCCGGATGGATCCCCGCCGTTATAATGGGGCCAGCCTCGTCGGGTTACGCGGTATCCTGATCAAGTCGCACGGTGGTGCGGATGCATTTTCCTTTGCAAATGCCATCCGGATTGCCATGCTTGAAGTCGAGAAGCAGGTGCCTTCGCGCATTGAGAAACTGATCGACGATCACGTGGGCGAAAAAGAAGAAGAAACCAGAGAAAAGCAGGCGGTCTGATGTATTCGAAAATTATTGGTACCGGGCGTTACCTTCCTGAAAAGGTCCTGACCAACAAGGACCTCGAAAAGATGGTGGAAACCAGCGACGAATGGATTCGTGACCGCAGTGGTATCGTCCAGCGCCACATCGCCGGGGAAGGTGAGACGACGCTCGACCTGTGCGAAAAGGCTGCCCGCAACGCGATCGAGGCGGCCGGACTCGAACCTGCCGATATCGACATGATCATTGTCGGTACCACCACGCCCGACCAGGTGTTCCCGAACATGGGCGTCCTCCTGCAGGACCGCCTTGGTATCCATGGCTGCATGGCAATGGGTATCGAGGCTGCATGCACCGGATTCATCTACGCACTCGGTATTGCCGACAAGTTTGTTCGCGATGGCACGGTCAAGCGTGCGCTGGTACTCGGCGCAGAAACGCTTTCACGCATCATCGACTGGGAAGATCGCACGACCTGCGTGCTGTTCGGTGATGGTGCCGGCGCGGTTGTCATCGAGGGTAGCGACGAGCCGGGTATCGTCTCGACGCACCTGCATGCTGACGGCAAGTACAAGGACCTGCTGTACTTCCCGTCCGGTGTTTCGAAGGGATTCAACGACCTGAAATCCGGCAAGGATTTCGTGCAGATGAAGGGCAACGAGGTCTTCAAGGTTGCCGTCACCACGCTGGGTCGCATCGTTACCGAAACGCTCGAAGCGAACAACATGGAGCCGGAAGAAATCGACTGGCTCGTGCCGCACCAGGCGAATATCCGGATCATCGAAGCCACGGCAAAGAAGCTGAAGATGTCGATGGACAAGGTGATCGTCACCGTAGACCAGCACGGTAATACGTCGGCCGCATCGGTTCCGATGGCACTCGATGTTGCCGTGCGCGAAGGCAGGATCAAGCGCGGCGATACCGTGCTGCTGGAAGCCTTCGGTGGTGGCTTCACCTGGGGTTCGGCGTTGATTCGTTACTGATAGCTTGCTGGCAACACGCATTGAAAAGGCCGGGCATTGCCCGGCCTTTTTCGTGTGCGGATGAACGGAGTTTCAGGTGACCAGCTGGTTCAACTGGAAGATCGGTAGCAGGATCGCGAGCACGATCATCAGCACCATGAGTCCCATGAACAGGATCAGTGCCGGCTCCAGGATCCCGAGAAACGTTGCAAGCAGGGTCTCCATTTCACGTTCCTGGGAATCCGCAGCACGGTCGAGCATGGTCTCGAGTTCACCACTGGACTCACCACTCGAAATGAGGTGAATCATCATCGGTGGGAAGAGCTTGCGCTGGTCGAGAGCCTTTGAAATAGCCATGCCTTCGCGAATGCGCAGCGTTGCTTCATTCACTGACTCACGCATGGGAATATTGTTGACGACTTCACCGGCGATCCGCAGGGCCTCGAGCACGGAAACGCCGCTGCCTGCAAGGATCGACAAGGTGCGCGAGAAGCGTGCGGTATTCATGCCGCGCGTGATCCGCCCAACCAGCGGCAGGCGCAACAAGGCACTATGGTACTTGCGCCTGGGTCCCGGTTTCTGCAGCAGCTTGTGAATGGCGTACGCCGCTACGCCGGTGATGATCGCGAGTATCCACCAGTTGTCGCGGAGAAAGTCCGATGCGGCGATCAGCCCACGCGTCAGTGCCGGCAATTCATTGCCGGTATTGGCAAAAACGGTGACCACGCGCGGCACCACGTAGGTGAGCATCGCGGCGATGATGCCGAATGACATCAATACGAGGATGATCGGGTAGATCATCGCGACGGACAGTTTCTGTTGCAGCACCTGCCGTTTCTCGGCGTACTCGGCGAGGCGTTCCAGCACGGCATCGAGGTGACCGGTCTGTTCGCCGGCTTCGACCGTGGCACGGAAGATCTCGGGAAAGACATGCGGGAATTCACCGATACCGTAGGCCAGGGTATGACCTTCCATGACGCGGGAGCGCACCGCCAGCAGGATGTTCTTCATGCGCGGTTTTTCGCTCTGCTGCGCAACAGCGAGCAGGGCTTCTTCCAGCGGCAGGGCGGAACGCACCAGCGTCGCGAGCTGTCGCGTCATCAGTGACAGCTCCGATGCACTTACACCGCGTTTCAGCAGGCCGGTCGATCGGCGTTTTTCCTGGTCAGCGGCAACATCGACATCTAGCGGCGTGAGACCCTGCAGGCGCAACTGCTGCCGGATATGCTTGGCTGTGTCGCCTTCGAGCACTCCCGTACGTTCCTTGCCTTTCGCATCCAGTGCTCGGTAGGTGAAGGCGCCCATCAATCCTCCCGTGTAACGCGGAGTACTTCTTCCAGGGATGTCTGGCCGGCGAGGGTGCGCCGCACACCATCCTGGCGGAGGCTGGGCCGGGTACGGCGTGCATGGGATTCCATTGCAGATTCACCGTCACCGTCATGGATCATACCGCGCAGTGTTTCATCACTCGCGATGAGTTCGTAGATGCCGGTACGGCCGTTGTAGCCGGAGTTGTTGCACTCTTCGCAGCCACCGGGGCGGTAGATCGTGCAGCTCTCGTCCTCGTCGAGTCCAAGGATATTGCGCTCGCGGTCTGTCGGCTCGTAAGCCACCTTGCAGTCCGGGCAAAGCAGTCGCACCAGGCGCTGCGCAAGCACACCGACCAGTGAGGAAGACAGCAGGAACGGTTCGACACCCATGTCTCGCAGGCGCGTCACAGCGCCGACAGCCGTATTCGTGTGCAGGGTCGACATCACCATGTGGCCGGTGAGGGACGCCTGCACGGCGATCTCGGCCGTCTCAAGATCGCGGATTTCGCCGACCATCACCACGTCCGGGTCCTGGCGCAGGATGGCGCGCAGGCCGCGTGCGAAGGTCATGTCGACCTTGGTGTTGACCTGCATCTGGCCGATGCCTTCGAGGTAATACTCGATCGGGTCTTCGACCGTGAGGATATTGCGGCTCTTGTCGTTGATCGCCGCCAGGCCTGCATAGAGCGTCGTGGTCTTGCCGGACCCAGTCGGGCCGGTCACGAGCAGGATGCCATGCGGCTTGTGGATCAACTCGTAGGTAAGGTCACGCGTGACGTTATCCATGCCGAGGTGCATCAGGTCGAGGCGGCCTGCCTGCTTGTCGAGAAGGCGCAACACCACGCGTTCGCCATGGCCGGCGGGCACGGTGGATACACGTACATCGACAGCACGCCCGGCGACACGCAGCGAAATGCGGCCATCCTGCGGCAGGCGCTTTTCGGCAATGTCGAGCTTCGACATCACCTTGATGCGCGACACGACGAGCGGGGCAACAGCCCGGCGGCTCTGCAGTACTTCGCGCAGGACACCGTCTACGCGGAAGCGCACGACAAGGTGGTTCTCGAAGGGTTCGATATGAATGTCGGACGCGTTTTCCTTCACCGCCTGCGTCAGCAGCGCGTTGATGAGCCGAATGATCGGCGCGTCGTCATCGGCATCAAGCAGGTCGGCCGGCTCGGGCAGCGACTCGGCAACCTGGTTCAGGTCCATGTCGTCTTCCAGGCCTTCCATCATTTCCATGGCGCCACTGGACTGCGTTTCGTACATGTCGCGTAGCGCTGCATCGAATTCCGCATCGGAAACTTCGCGTAGCGGCAGCACCTCTCTCAGGAAGCGCCTTGCTTCGGCGATCGCCTGCGGTGTTGCCGACGCGCGCAACAGCAGCACTCGGCCGTTGTCGTTCGGTTGGGCCAGGACGCCGAAACGCTTGGCGAAACCAAAGGGAAGTCGGTCGTGGCGAAGCTCGTCTTCGGCCTCGCCGCCGAATTCCTCAAGCGCGTTGTCGATTGCTTCGCTCATCAGTTGTCGCTGTCAGTATCCTGGTTCAGCGGCGGGACAAGGTCGGCAGACTTGCCGGTTTCCGGCAATAGCGGCTGTTCCTCGCCGTACATCAGCTGCACATCACGTGGACGATACTGATCTTCATCTTCTTCATACTCGCCCTGCATCTGGCGGATGTACTTGTATTTCTCGTTGGTATACATCGCTGCATCACGTGCATCACGCATGATGGAAGGTTTCATGAACACCATCAGGTTGCGCTTCACCTTGTCGGAGCTGCGGTAGCGGAACAGTTCACCCAGTAGCGGAATTGCGCCGAGTACCGGGACGGCGGATTCGCTTTCACGTACCTGGTCGTCGATCAGGCCGCCCAGCACGATGATCTCGCCATTCTCCGCCAGGACGCTGGTCGTGATCGTGCGCTTGTTCGTCACAAGGTCAGCGGCTCCCTGGACGCCCTGTGCGAGGCTGGAAACTTCCTGTTCGATCTTCAGCGAAATCGTTTCGCTATCGGAAATCTTCGGCGTGACCTTGAGGCTCAGGCCGACGTCTTCGCGCTGGATGGTCTGGAACGGATTGACGGAGCCCTGGTTGCCACCGGTATTCGTGTACTGGCCGGTGCGGAACGGTACTTCCTGGCCAACCTCGATGGTTGCTTCCTCGTTATCCATCGTCGTGATCGATGGCGTAGAGAGGATGTTCGTCGAGGAATTGCCGGTCAATGCGCGCAGCAGGCCAACGAATGAGGTCGAGCCACTGACGATGCGACCGAAGCCGAGCGTCAGGCCGCCGGCGTTGGCCAGGCCAGCGAGGCCGGTTGAATCGTCGCTGGCAACGGCAGCACCGATGGCGCCGATACTTGTTCCGTCACCCTGTGGGAAATTCGACATCGCGATCGGCTGGTTCGAGCCGGTGCCTTCTACGGCCCATTGCACACCAAGTTCCGCCGAGTTATCGGAGGAAATTTCGGCAATGATCGCTTCGACATGCACCTGCGCACGACGAATATCGAGTTTCTCGATGATGTTCTGGAGGGTGCGCATCGTTTTCGGTGCTGCAGTAATCACCAGTGCATTCGTATCCGGTTCATGCAGGATCACGGCGTTGCCGAAGGCACTGTCGCCCCGGCTTCCGGCTGCTGCATCACCGCCCTGGCTCTGCTGCTGCTGGGTCTCGGAAACCTGGCTTTGCAGGATGCCGGCAAGGTTTTCCGCACTGGCGTAACGCAGGTAGACCACCTGTGTATTGCCGCCTGATTCCAGCGGTGTATCGAGATGCGAGATCAGCGCACGCAATCGCAGGCGATCGGCCTTGTCGCCGCTGATGAGAACACTGTTGGTGCGATCGTCGGCGACAAGGGTAGGCGGGCGCGCCGATGCATCAGCCTGTGCGTTTCTCGTCAACTGCGAGATCACGCGTACCGTTTCCGAAGCGGACGCGTGTTCCAGGGTGATCACTTCGACATCGTCGTCCGAGGTGCGATCGATGCGGTCGATGATGCGCATCATGCGCTGTACGTTGCCGGCGCGGTCCGAGATGATCAGCATGTTCGACCCGGAGAACGCCGCGAGATGACCTGTCTGCGGAATCAGCGGACGAAGGATCGGCACAAGCTGTGATGCATTGATGTTCTGCACCTCGACGACCTGCGTAACCATGTCGTCGGTCGGGATATTGTTGTTGCGTGGCAGGTCGTTGCCCGCCATCGAGCGCGCATCGACCGCCGGGATGATCTTGATCATGTTCTTGCCGGCGGGCACGGCGGCGAAATTGTTCACCTGCAGGACGGACAGGAAGGTTTCGTAAACGGCATCGGTGCTGATCGGCGTTGACGAAACAACAGTGACGCGTCCCTTCACGCGTGGGTCAAGGATGAAGTTCTTGCCGGTGATCTGCCCGATACTGCCCGCCACTTCACGAATATCCGTTTCGACGAAATTCAGCGTCATCCGCGCGCCGCTGTCATCCGGCTGTTCCTGTGCATGAACGGAGATCATTGCCGTGAGCAGCAGCAGTGAGAGTAGGGCAAGTAATGTGTTCCTGATCATCATTTCATTTCGTTCCGTGGGCGGGCCGACCGCCAGGCATTGATGCGGGTATGAGAGTTCATGTTACTGGCTCGCATTGAGGCTGACACTCATCGTTTCACCACCGCGTTCTACGGTGAGCGTGATCGAGTCGGCATCCTGCAGTGAATTCATCAGGCCGATGGCCTGTGCGGGATCGTTCAGCGGGCTGCCATTGATGGAGGTTACGACATCACCGGGGCGCAATCCTGCCTGCGTGAACGCGTCGCGATCACGGCCAGGGTAGAGGCGGTACCCGTAAAGGCTGCCGTCACGCATGACCGGGCTGTATCGCACCAGTTCCGCGAGCTTCGACGGGTCCTCGCTGATCTCCTGGCGCAGCCCGCTGAAATCGCTCGAGGGTTCAGTGGGCCGTGCTGGCGCATCGGATATCTCGATGCCGTCGATATCGGCGCCCAGCTTCGGCAGGCGCAGCGTTTCAAGCTGGCCGCCGCGTCGCAGGATTACCCGATCTGCGAGTACCGAATGGACCCGCGCGCCGCCGGAAACGCTGTCGCCGGGTGCGTAGACCTTTTCCTGGCTGCCGCTCCGGATGATGGCCAGCCCCTTACCGTCGCCGTCAGCGGCGAGAATTCCCTGCAGTTGCAGGTTCAGGCGCGTTTCCGGTGCATCAATGGACTCTGCGGCAACCGCCTGTTCCGTTGCATCGGCTTCGCCGAAAAGGTGCATGTCCGCAATGCGTTGCACGTTGACGCGCTCCGAACTTGCGTTGCTTGCGCCATCGATCGATTCGGCTGCAGGCAGGCCCGGCTGGGTCGTTGTGGTTTCAATGACCTTCCAGACGAGGCCGGCGGCATACCATGATGCGGCGATCACCAGCGCAGCCGTGGCCACCCTCGGGAGGAGGCTGTTGAGCTTGCGCATGCGTGCGTCGTCCGCGAATGCTTGCAGATCAAGGTTCATGGTGTCTTCGGGATCGCGCCAGCGCGAGTGCCGGCATCGAGCGCCTCTCCGCGAGTCATCTGTTGTGTCGTGATAATAATGTGTACGGCTCCCCCGGCCGAAGCCTCCATCATACGTGCCCCCCCGTGGGGGCTCAATACGTGCATGTTCCCGGTTTGCGCGCTGCACGGTCGATTCGGCTACACTGTCTCAAGACCGGAGCACAGGCCGTTTTAACGCCGGCAAACAGCAGGCAACGAACCAGGCAGGGGGACGGGGACTTGCAGATCAGGGCACTGCTCATTCGGGCCGGCATCATGCTGGTCCTGCTGACCATATTCGTGTTGCACGCCGCGGGCATATTCAATGTCGCGTTGATCCAGCAGCTTGAAAACATCTCGTACGACGCGCGCGTGACGCTGACCATGCCCGGCACGGGTGACGATCGCGTGACGATCGTCGATATCGATGAGAAATCCATTGCGGCCGAAGGCCAGTGGCCCTGGAGCCGTGATCGGCTGGCCTTGCTGGTGGACCAGCTCGTCGAGAAATACGGCAGCAGCGCCATTGGCTTCGATATCACGTTTCCCGAGCCGGACCGCCGCGTCGGCAGCGAAGTGATCGAGGGCATCGCGAAGGGTCCGCTCGCCGATAACGAGGAATTCCAGGCGATTTACGAGCAGGTCAAGCCGCGCCTGGAAACCGACCGGCTCTTTGCCGAGTCGTTGCGCGGTCGCCCGATCGTGCTCGGTTATGCCTTCCGTTACCAGGACAAGGAAAAGGGCGCGCAGCAGATCGGTCTCTTGCCACCGCCAATCGTTCCCGCGGACGAGGTACCGAAGGCGCTGTGGACCATCGAGGAGGAAGGCTATACGGCCAACCTGCCCATACTCCAGCGCAATGCCCGCAGCGGTGGGTTCTTCGACAACCCCGTCGTGGATGCGGACAGCGTTTTTCGTCGCGTGCCCGCAGTGCAGGAGTTCGAGGGGGACCTGTACAGTTCGCTGGCACTGGAACTGGTTCGCGCGCACCTGGGATGGCCTGAGCTGGAGTTCGTATTCGATGAAGGCGCGCCGGAATACAGCAACACCTACCTCGAGTGGTTGCGGCTTGGCGAAATTCGCATCCCGGTAGACGAGGCGCTTGCCATCTACATTCCGTACCGCGGGCCGGGGCAGACCTTCGATTATGTTTCCGCGAGCGATGTGATCGCCGGCACTGCAGACCCCGCACTGCTGGAAGATCGCATCATCCTGATTGGCACCTCCGCGCCTGGCTTGCGCGATTTCCGGCCGACCCCGGTTGGCCAGGCTTTCATCGGCGTGGAGGTTCACGCCAATGTCGTGGCGGGCATCCTCAACGAGACGATCAAGTTCTTCCCGGAATACGTTCGAGGCGCACACATGGCCTTGCTGGGCCTGCTCGGTATCATCATCACGCTGGTGCTGGCGCGATTCAGCGTGGTGCCCGCGACGGCCATCACTCTCGGGCTCGCAATCGCTGTTGTTGCCGCGAACCTGTGGTTCTGGACGTCGGCGGATTTCATTGTGCCGCTCGCCTCACCGCTACTGTTCATTTTCCTCCTGTTCACGGCGCTGATCCTGTACGGCTTGCTGATTGAAAGCCGCGGCAAGCGCTATCTCTCGCAGATGTTCGGCCAGTACATCCCACCGGAACTCGTCGAGGAAATGAACGAAGAGGGCGGCGATATCTCGATGGAAGGCGACAGCCGCGAGATGACCGTGCTGTTCTCTGATGTGCGCGGCTTTACGTCGATTTCAGAGGGCCTGAGCCCGAAGCAGCTGACGCACCTCATGAACGAATTCCTCACGCCGTTGACACGTGATATCCACGAGCATCGCGGCACCATCGACAAGTACATGGGTGATGCGGTGATGGCTTTCTGGGGTGCGCCGCTGCCGGACGAGGATCACGCATTGCACGCAGTCGAGGCGGCAATGGCGATGGTAGCCACGATGCGCCGCCTGCAGCCGGAATTCCAGAAGAAGGGCTGGCCGCCGATGCAGATCGGCGTGGGCCTGAACACCGGAATCATGAACGTCGGCAACATGGGCTCGGAATTCCGCATGGCCTACACCGTGCTGGGTGATGCCGTGAACCTTGGCTCGCGCCTGGAAGGACTCACCAAGAACTACGGGGTGGATATCCTGGCCTCGGAATTCACCCGCGATGCCGCGCCGGAAATTGCGTTTCTCGAGCTCGATCGCGTGCGGGTGAAGGGCAAGGAAAAACCCGTGGCCATTTTCGAGCCACTGGGTCGCCGTGATGCATTGCCGAAAGACCTCAAGCCGATTCGCGGTCGCCACAAGCAGGCGCTGGCGTACTACCGCAACCAGCAATGGGACGCCGCCGAGCGCGAATTCTTCTCGCTGTCGCAGGCGCTGCCGAAGAAGAAGGTCTACCAGATCTACCTTGAACGCATTGCGCACTTCCGCGACAATCCGCCGCCGGCGGACTGGGATGGCGTCTTTACCCACACGACCAAGTAGTCGTGCCCGGGCTTGAAAGCCGGGTAATTCGCCCCCAGATACCTCTTCGACGCCCACCGTCCATTGACGGTTTTCGCCCACATGCGGGCCTTTGTAAACACGGGTAAACCGTGCCCCAGGCCCGGGCATTCACCCCCTGATTCGGCTAGAATTCACAGCATGAGCGACTTCAACGACGACCATGACCACGGCCTTGCGGTCGATGAGGCGCGGCCCAGGCTAAAGCGCCCGCCGCTCTACAAGGTCGTGCTCCTGAATGACGACTACACCCCGATGGAATTCGTGGTGGAAGTCCTGCAGACGTTTTTCCGCATGGGGCGGGAGAAGGCGACGCAGATCATGTTGCACGTGCACACCCGCGGCAAGGGTGTGTGTGGTGTCTTTACCTACGAGATAGC
This sequence comes from Gammaproteobacteria bacterium, assembly GCA_033720815.1. Lineage (GTDB taxonomy): Bacteria > Pseudomonadota > Gammaproteobacteria > Natronospirales > JAJUFS01 > JAWWBS01. Next base: position 13,453 of record JAWWBT010000042.1, read on the forward strand.
CGAGACCAAGGCCGCGCAGGTCAATGATTATGCGCGTGAACACCAGCATCCGCTGCTGTGTGACATCGAGGAGGCCTGAGCATGCTCAGCAAGGAACTTGAAGTCTGCCTTAACGAGGCATTTTCCGGCGCCCGCCAGCGACGCCATGAATTCATTACGGTCGAGCACCTGCTGCTCGCACTGCTCGAGACGCCGCGCGTGATGGAAATCCTCCGGGCCTGCGGTGCAAACGTCGATGAGCTGCGCCGCGAGCTGCAGGTCTTCCTTGACGAGAACACGCCGCGCCTTCCCGAGGGCGTCACCGACGATGTGCAGCCGACGCTGGGCTTCCAGCGGGTACTGCAGCGCGCTGTATTCCACGTGCAGTCGTCCGGCAAGAAGGAAGTCTCCGCGACCACGGTGCTGGTTGCCGTGTTCGGCGAGAAGGAAAGCCACGCCGTCTACCTGCTGGGCAAGCAGGATGTCGAGCGTCTTGATGTCGTGAATTACGTCTCCCACGGCATCTCGAAGATCTCCGGCGAGGAAGAGCGCGACGACGAGGATATCCAGCCGCAGGATGATGAAGAGGGCGGCGAGCCGAGCGGCAACCCGCTGGACAATTTCGCCACGAACCTGAACGTGCGCGCCCAGGAAGGCAAGATCGATCCGTTGATCGGTCGCGAACTCGAACTCGAGCGCACGGTGCAGATCCTGTGCCGTCGCCGCAAGAACAACCCGCTGTTCGTCGGTGAGGCCGGCGTCGGCAAGACCGCGATCGCGGAAGGCTTGGCGAAGAAGATCGTCGACGGCGAAGTGCCGGAAGTGCTTGCCGAGTCGACCATTTACGCGCTCGACCTGGGCGCGCTGGTTGCCGGTACGAAATACCGCGGTGATTTCGAGAAACGCCTGAAGGGCGTGCTCGCCGAGCTGAAGCGCCGTGAAGGTTCGATCCTCTTCATCGATGAAATCCACATGATCATCGGTGCCGGTGCAGCATCCGGCGGCGTGATGGATGCGTCGAACCTGATCAAGCCGCTGCTCGCCAACGGCGAACTGAAGTGCATCGGTTCGACCACCTACGAGGAATATCGTGGCGTCTTCGAGAAGGACCGTGCGCTTGCACGTCGCTTCCAGAAGATCGATGTGCCCGAGCCGTCGGTGGAAGAAACCGTAGAGATCCTCAAGGGACTGCGCTCGCGCTTCGAGGAACACCACGACGTGAAGTTCCCGCTGAAGTCGCTACGCAGCGCGGCCGAATTGTCGGCCAAGCACATCAATGATCGTCACCTGCCGGACAAGGCAATCGACGTTATCGACGAGGCCGGCGCAAGCATGCGCCTGCAGCCCGCGAGCAAGCGCCGCAAGTCGATCACCGTGCACGACATCGAAGGCATCGTTGCGAAGATTGCGCGCATTCCGCCCAAGAGCGTCAGCTCGTCCGACAAGGATGTGCTGCGCAACCTGGAGCGTGACCTGCGCCTGACGATTTTCGGCCAGGACGAGGCTGTGACGCAGCTGTCAGCAGCAATCAAGATGTCGCGTTCGGGCCTCGGTGCCGAAGACAAGCCGATCGGCAGCTTCCTGTTTGCCGGCCCGACCGGTGTCGGCAAGACCGAAGTGACGCGCCAGCTCGCGCGTGCGCTGGGTGTCGAGCTCGTGCGCTTCGACATGTCGGAATACATGGAGCGCCATACGGTGTCGCGCCTGATCGGCGCACCGCCGGGTTATGTCGGCTTTGACCAGGGAGGCCTGTTGACCGAAGCCGTCACCAAGCAGCCGCATTGCGTGCTGTTGCTTGACGAGATCGAGAAGGCACACCCGGAAGTGTTCAATATCCTGCTGCAGGTTATGGACCACGGCACGCTGACCGACAACAACGGTCGGAAGACGGATTTCCGCAATGTCATCCTGGTGATGACGACGAACGCGGGTGCAGCGGACATGTCTCGCACCTCGATCGGTTTCACGACCCAGGATCATTCCCTGGATGGCATGGAAGCGATCAAGAAGGCGTTCACGCCGGAATTCCGCAATCGCCTCGACGCGGTCATCCAGTTCAACTCGCTGGACGAACGCACCATCGGGCAGGTTGTCGACAAGTTCCTCGTCGAGCTGGAAACCCAGCTGGGCGAGAAGATGGTCAGCCTGGACGTGGACGAGGAAGCCCGGACCTGGATTGCCGAACGTGGCTACGACCCGAAGATGGGCGCGCGACCGATGGCCCGCGTCGTGCGGGAACACATCAAGCGCCCGCTGGCGGAAGAACTGCTGTTCGGCAAGTTGGTGGAAGGCGGCAACGTGTCCGTTACCGTGAAGGATGGCGACCTGAAGCTTGACGTTACATCGCGCAAGGAAGAAGCGAACGTCGACTGACACTCGATATGGACGCAACGAAAAAGGCGGAGCCACTGGCTCCGCCTTTTCTGTGTCCGTCGCAGCGCTGCAAGCAGCCGCGGCGGGTGTCGGTCGAGATCAGCGACCGCGGTAGACGATGCGTCCCTTCGACAGGTCATACGGCGTCAGTTCGACGGTGACCTTGTCGCCGGTCAGGATGCGGATGTAGTGCTTGCGCATGCGGCCGGAGATGTGTGCGGTTACGACGTGGCCATTCTCGAGCTGGACACGGAAGGTCGTGTTCGGCAGCGTTTCGAGA
>JAWWBT010000043.1:0-16080 GCA_033720815.1 Gammaproteobacteria bacterium
GAACCTGCCTGGCCCGGTGGCAATGGCCTTCCTGCCGCACACGCCGTACGCCGCGCCACTGGCGCGCGAAGCGCACCGCCAGCACAAGACAGTCATGCTGCACCTGCCGTTGCAGGCCACCAATGGCAAGGCGCTGGGTCCCGGCGGTATCCATCTTGAAACGACCGAATCCGAATTCCGCCGCATCCTTGACGGCAACCTTGCGTCCATCCCGCATGTCCAGGGCGTCAACAACCACATGGGCAGCCTGATGACGCGCCATCCCGGTGCCATGGCCTGGTTGATGCAGGCGCTGAAGCAGCGCAGCGGCCTGTTCTTTGTCGACAGCTACACCCACAAGGATTCCGTTGCCTTGCAGCTCGCAGCCGAGAACGGCCTGCCGAGTGCGCGTCGCGATGTGTTCCTTGATCACCGCGCCGAGCCGGATGCGATCCGCGCCGAGTTCGAACGACTGGTTGCACTCGCGAAACGCGAAGGCAGTGCGGTCGGTATCGGTCATCCTTATCCGGAAACGATGGAATTCCTCGCATCGACCCTGCCGCAGCTCGAGTCCGAGCATGGCGTTCGGCTGGTGCCAATTACCGAACTGCTTGCGACGCCAGTCGTACCGGCTACCCCGTCGATCAATGCCGCTGTTCCGCCAGCTGTAGAGGCTAACGGCGGCGACTGAAATCCTTCACAGCATCGCGGAGGAGAACCATGCCGAAAGTACTCGTTCCGCTCGCCAACGGTTTCGAGGAAACCGAAGCCGTCACGATTATCGATATCCTGCGCCGCGCGGAAGTGACAGTGACGGTTGCGTCGCTGAATGGCGAGCCTGTGACCGGCAACCACCACATCACGATCACACCGGACATCGACCTCGATAGCGCCCTCGCCGGCGACTTCGACCTGGTCGCGCTGCCGGGCGGTATGCCGGGTGCGGACAACCTGGAAAAGGACCCGCGTATCGAGGAACTGCTGGTGAAGATGGCAGCAACCGGGAAATTCGTCGCGGCAATATGTGCCGCGCCGAAGGTGCTGAAGGCCGCCGGCCTGCTTGATGACAGGGAAGCAACATCGTTTCCGGGTTTCATCGACAAGGACCCGGCGAAGGGAATGCGCTATTCGACCGAAGCGGTCGTCCAGGACGGCAAGGTGGTCACCTCGCGCGGCCCGGGAACGGCGATGGATTTTGCACTGAAACTCGCGGAAATCCTGGTCGGCAAGGAAAAGCGCGACGAGGTCGAAGCACGCTTGCAGCGACCTTGAAGGGAGCTCGAAGGGAAATCAGCGGCGCAGTAGCGCCGCTGCAAGAATCGCGAGTCCTGCACCGGTAACTGCAGGACCGAACCACCAGGGCTGCACGCCGAGGCCGAGCAGGATTGCACCGCTGATGACGAGGCTGCCGCCCGTCATGCCGAGCAGGCCGCTACGACGCCTTGCGGACATTTCCTCTCGCAGTCGCGTGAGTTCCTCGTTCTTCCACTGCACTTCCAGCGTGCCGTCAACGGCGTGTCGCAAGGTCTTGCGCAGCAGTAGCGGCATTTCGCGAAAGGCCTCGGCCAGCTCCGGGAAATCCTTCTTCAATCGTTTGAAGTAATGGCGCGGGCCAAGCTGTTCCTTCATCCAGTTTTCGAGGAAGGGTTTCGCGGTCTTCCACAGGTCGAGGTCGGGATAGAGGTCGCGACCGAGACCCTCGATGTTCAACAGCGTTTTCTGCAAGAGCACCAGCTGTGGTTGCACTTCCATCTGGAAGCGGCGCGCGACCTGGAAGAGGCGCAGCAGCAACTGACCGAAGGAAATTTCCTTCAATGGCTTGTTGAAGATCGGTTCGCAGACGGTGCGGATTGCCGATTCGAATTCATCCACGCGCGTACCCGCCGGCACCCAGCCGGATTCCACATGCAGCTCGGCCACGCGGCGGTAATCGCGATTGAAGAATGCGATGAAATTCTCGGCGAGGTAATGCTGGTCGTCGGTATCCAGCGTGCCGACAATGCCGAAATCAACGGCGATGTACTTCGGCTTCTGCGGGTTCGACACGTCGACGAAGATATTGCCGGGATGCATGTCGGCGTGGAAGAAATTGTGCCGGAACACCTGCGTGAAGAAGATTTCCACACCACGTTCGGAAAGTTCCTGCATGTTGGTGCCGGCGGCATGCAGGGCATCGAGGTCACGGATCGGAATGCCGTAGATGCGCTCCATCACCATCACGTCGCGACGTGTCCAGTCCCAGTACACCTCGGGTACGTAAAGCAGTTCCGAGCCGTCGAAATTGCGGCGGAGCTCGGAAGCGTTCGCGCCTTCGCGCATCAGGTCGAGCTCGTCGAGAATGGTCTTCTCGTATTCTGCGACCACTTCCACCGGGCGCAGGCGCCGGCCATCGGCCCAGTAGCGACGCGCCAGCTTAGCGATGAAGTACAGCAGCTCGATATCGCGACGGATCACCTTTTCGATGCCGGGGCGTAGCACCTTCACGATGACCTTGCGGCCGTCATGCATTGTTGCTGCATGGACCTGCGCAATCGATGCCGAAGCCAGGGGGGTCTCTTCGAACTCGCTGAATACGTCCTCGATCTTCGCGCCAAGCGATTTCTCGATGCGACCACGCGCTTCCACGCCCGGGTAAGGCGGCACGCGGTCCTGCAGGTGCGCGAGTTCCTTCGCGATATCATGTGGCAGCAGGTCGCGACGGGTGGACAGCATCTGCCCGAACTTGACGAAAATCGGTCCAAGGTCTTCCAGCGCAAGGCGAATGCGCGCGCCGCGTGGCAGCGAGGTGTCACGGAACCAGGTCCACGGCGCGAGGAACAGCAGGAAGCGGAACGGGCGCAGGAAATGCAGCGTGAAGATGATTTCATCCAGGCCGCGGCGCGCCAGCACCCAGTTGATGCGGAACATGCGAAGTACCTGGCGCGGAGTCAGCATCATCAGTTCCCGTTCGTGATGTCGATGCCGGCATTCGAAGCGCGGCGGAAGGCACGCTGCACACGTGCCTCGAGGCGGTCAACGTCTTCGCGCAATGCGTCGACATTGTCGAGAAATTCATTCACTTCGCGGCGACGCGGCAGGTCTTCGGTTTCTTCCTGCAGGTATTCGCGAATGTTGTCGCTGAAACGTTCCGCGCCCTGGCGCGTGAAATCGCGAAACCCGCGCAGCAGCGAACCGACCTGGTGCGCGGCGCTGTCGCCGATGAAGCGCGACAGTTTTTCTTCCCAGTCGATATCCAGCGACTCCACCAGTTGCTGGAAGTCCTGACCGGTTTCGGCATCGCCTGTGATGCTCACGCCCTTCGGCATGCCGTTGCCTTCCTTCTTCAGTCGCGAAAACAGCAACGAAGGAATCGTGCCGCGCAGGGTGACGTCCGCGCCACCCTGCCACGCATTCAGGATGTCGATGCCACCATCACGTGGGCGCAGGTACAGGGGTGCATTGCCCGCCGTCGAGGAAAATTCACTGAACTCGATCGCGATCGTCTTGCCATCGAGCCGGGCGCACTGCGCCTGCGCTTCCTCGTTGCCATCGAGGGCAGCGTCGAAGGTCATCTGCATCAGTGCAGTGAACATGCCGGGTATGCGCATGGAAATCCTGTGGCCTAGAACTTGAAACCGATGTGGAGAGCGACAATGCCGCCAGTGAGGTTGTGATAGCTCACCTCGTCGAAGCCTGCCGTGAGCATCATCTCGCGCAGGGTTGCCTGGTTCGGGAACTTGCGGATGGATTCCGCGAGGTAGCGATAGCTGTCTGCGTCACCGGTCACCCATTGGCCGAGCTTCGGCAGGATGCGGAAGGAGTAGGCATCGTAGATGGCATTCAGGCCCGGCAGTGTCGGCTTTGAAAATTCCAGCACCAGCAGGCGACCACCCGGGCGCAGTACGCGATGCATCTCGCGCAGTGCGGCGTCCTTGTCGGTGACATTGCGCAGGCCGAAGCCGATGGTGACGCAGTCGAATTCGTTGTCGTCGAAGGGCAACTGTTCCGCATTCGCCTGAACGAAACGAACATTGTCGATGTAGCCCTTGTCGATCAGCCGGCGCCGGCCCTCGTCGAGCATGCTGCCGTTGATGTCACTCAGGATCACCTGGCCTTCCGGTCCGACCTGGTCACTCATGCCCCTGGAAAGGTCGCCGGTACCACCGGCCACATCGAGTGCGCGCATGCCCGGCTTCAAAGCCGTGCGCGAGAGCGTGAAATATTTCCAGACCCGGTGAATGCCGCCCGACATCAGGTCGTTCATCAGGTCGTATTTCGAGGCGACCGAATCGAAGACGCCACGCACGCGCTCCTGTTTCTGCTCGTAGGGAACTTCCTCGTAGCCGAAATCGGCGGTGCGGCGGTCGTTGTCGTTGCGGGGCTGTTCGCTCATCGCGGAACCTGTAGCAGGTGTGGTCGGCTGGACATTCTACCAGCATTACCGCGGTGCTCGCGCCTTACGAGGACATTCTCGGCATGCCGGCTTTCTCGAGCCGCTCGATGTAGGCCTGCCAGTTTTTCTCGTAGTTCTCGCCGAGCTCGCGCAGCGTCGCCCAGGAGTAGATGCCGGAATCATGGCCGTCGTCGAAAACGAGGCGGATCGCGTAATTGCCGACCGGCTCGACGGCGCTGATGCCAACGTTTTCCTTGTCGAGCACCAGCACCTTCGGCATGCCGTCCGCGGTTCGGCCATGGCCGCGCACCTCGGCCGACGGTGAGAATACGCGCAGGTACTCGAAGGGCAGCTCGTAGGTGACATCGGGAAATGTCACCACGAGCAGCTTCGCCGACTTGCGGACGTTGATGGTTCTTGGTGCGGCAGTGTCCCCCACGGGCGACTCCTTACAGGATGTAGCGGCTGAGGTCTTCGTCCTCGACCAGTTTGCCGACGTGTTCATCGACATAGGCCTTGTCGACCTTGAGTGTCTGGCCGGACTTGTCCGAGGCTTCGTAGGAGACCTGCTCCATCAGTCGCTCCATCACCGTATGCAGGCGACGGGCGCCGATGTTCTCGGTGCGCTCGTTCACCTGCCAGGCGACCTCGGCAATCCGGTGGATGCCGTCATCACTGAAATCGACGGCAACGCCTTCGGTCTGCATCAATGCGGTGTACTGCTTGGTCAGAGAGGCATCCGGTTCGGTCAGGATCTTCACGAATTCCTTCGTGGTCAGCGCATCGAGCTCGACGCGGATTGGCAGTCGACCCTGCAATTCCGGAATCAGGTCAGACGGCTTGGAAAGATGGAATGCGCCCGATGCGATGAACAGGATGTGATCGGTGCGCACCATGCCGTAACGCGTGGAAACGGTAGAGCCTTCCACCAGCGGCAGCAGGTCGCGCTGCACGCCTTCGCGAGAGACATCGCCGCCCTGGCCTTCGGAACCGCGGCGCGTGACCTTGTCGATCTCGTCGAGAAAGACGATGCCGTTCTGTTCCACGGCATGCAGCGCGCGCTGCTTGATGTCGTCCTCGTTTACCAGCTTGTGCGCTTCCTCGTCGGTGAGGACCTTCATCGCATCCTTCACCTTCATCTTGCGACGCTGCTTCTTGCCGCCACCACCCATGTTCTCGAACAGGCTCTGCAGTTGCGACGACATTTCTTCCATGCCCGGTGGCGTCATGATCTCCACGCCCATCTGCATCGCCGGTACATCGACCTCGATCTCGCGGTCGTCGAGGTCACCCTCGCGCAGCTTCTTGCGGAATTTCTGGCGGGTATCCGAATCCGTCGGCTCCGGCTCCGGCGGTTCGTTCGCGAAACCGACGCCGCGCGCCTTCGGCAGCAGGATATCGAGAATGCGTTCTTCCGCATTCTCCTCGGCGCGGTAGCGCACCTTTTCCATTTCCTGTTCGCGCACCATCTTCACCGCCATGTCGGTGAGGTCCTTGATGATGGATTCCACCTCGCGGCCGACATAACCGACTTCGGTGAACTTGGTAGCTTCCACCTTGATGAACGGTGCGCGCGCCAGCTTCGCCAGGCGGCGGGCGATTTCGGTCTTGCCGACACCGGTGGGGCCGATCATCAGGATGTTCTTCGGCGTGATCTCGGAACGCAGCGGCTCGTCGATCTGCATGCGGCGCCAGCGGTTACGCAGCGCGATGGCCACGGATTTCTTCGCGTTGTCCTGGCCGATGATGTGCTTGTCCAGTTCCTGGACGATCTCTCTAGGGGTCATCTCACTCATCAAAGCGACTCCAGCGTGATGTTGTGATTCGTGTAGACGCAGATATCGCCGGCGATGTTCAGCGCCTTTTCGCAGATTTCCTTCGGCGCGAGTTCCGTGTTGTTCAACAGCGCAATGGCGGCGGCCTGCGCAAACGGACCCCCGGAGCCGATGGCCATCAGGCCTTCTTCGGGTTCGATCACGTCACCGTTGCCGGAGATGATCAGCGAAACCTCCTTGTTGGCAACGCAGAGCAGCGCTTCGAGGCGGCGCAGTGCCCGGTCCATGCGCCAGTCCTTCGCCAGTTCGACGGCAGCGCGGGTGAGGTTGCCGCTGTGCTTGGCGAGTTTTTCCTCGAAGCGCTCGAACAGCGTGAAGGCATCGGCGGTGCCGCCGGCAAAACCTGCCAGCACTTCGCCGTTATAAAGGCGCCGCACCTTGCGGGCATTGCCCTTCATCACCGTGTTGCCCATCGAGACCTGGCCGTCGCCCGCCATGGCGACGTCGTCGCCGCGCCGAACGGAAACGATCGTGGTGCCGCGATACTGTTCCATGGATCAGTCCTTGTAGCTGGCCGGCGGCAGGCACTGCCACCGGCGGAAAGAATGAAAGATCGACCTGAGGGCGGGCGACAGCCTTTTCAAGCACCGGCTGGTTAATCCCGCTCCATCCAGGTGGTGCTGCGCTGCCGAAAAGATCGCCATGCTGGGTAGAATTTCCGCAAAACCCGGCCGCGCTGGCTAAAAAGTCACCAATTCAGGCCTGAATTGAGCAAATATTGCTCAATCTTCGTCATCATCCTTGCGCCGTTGTGCCCGAGGATGCGCCTTGTCGTAAACGCTCGCGAGATGCTGGAAATCCAGGTGGGTGTAGATCTGCGTGGTCGAAATGTCCGCGTGACCAAGCAGTTCCTGCACCGCGCGCAGGTCGCCGGAGGATTCCAGCAGGTGCGAGGCGAAGCTGTGCCGCAGCATGTGCGGATGCAGCTTCATGTTGATGCCCTGGCGTTTTGCCCAGTAGCTGACGCGCTGCTGCACCGTGCGGGGATGAATCGGCTGGCCGCGCTCGCCGACGAAAACCGTGGTGACGTCGTCCTTCGCCAGCTCGTTGCGGTGCTTCAGCCAGGTCTCCAGCGCCTCGCGCGCCTTGCGGCCGACGGGCAGGATGCGGGTTTTCGCGCCCTTGCCGGTCACGCGCACCATCGCATCGCGCAGGTCGAGGTCGGCCATTTCGAGTGAACAGAGTTCGGCCAGGCGCAGCCCGGAGGAATAGAAGAGTTCCAGCATCGCCTTGTCGCGCGCGCCAACGGCATCCTCGACCGGGAAGCCCAGCAGCCGGTCCAGCAGGTCGGCATCCACCGCATGCGGCAGTTTCTTCGGCGCTTTCGGGGCGCTCACCTCATTCGCGGGATTGGCCTTGAGCTCGCCCTCGCGCATCAGGTAGCCGAAGAACCCCCGAACCGCGGCAAGCCGACGCGCCACGCTGCGTGGCCCGAGACCGCGGCGATGCATGGTGGCGGCGAACAGCCGGATATCCGGGTGGGTCAGCTCGGTCAAGGCCTTCACGCCGCGTTCATCGCACCAGTCGGCAAGTGCGCCGAGGTCGCGGCGATAATTCGAAATCGTGTGAGGCGAAAGGCGGCGTTCGCTGCCAAGGTGGTGCAGGTAGCGGGAAATCCAGTCGCGCGTTGCGGCGTCCATCAGGGCCGGGAAATCACAGTCGATGCTTGAGGGCGGTCGCCAGGATATCGCCGATGCGGACGAGGAAAGTGGTACCCAGGGTCGGGCCGAACTGGTCTTCGGACTGCGCGGCGATGGCCATCATGCCGAGTTCGGCACGTTCGCCCAGCGGGATCAGGGCCGCCGAGCCGATGCGCGGAGCCTGTTCCTCGAAAAGGATTTCAAGCTGTCGCGGGCGCAGGCGACCTACTACCGGCTGGCCGTTCTTCAGCACGTTCTGGAATTCGTCCATGGTGTCATCGTCGCGTTCGATGCGACGTACCGGGCCGAACTCGACCGCGTCCCTGTCACCCTTGAACAGCAACAGGGTGACGGCGTCGGCACCGAAACGGTGACGCAGCCGGTCAGCCAGCGTGTGCAGCAGGTCGGGCAGGTCATCGGCATCCATGATGCCGAGCACGAGCTGGTGGATGCGCTCCACCGCGGCGTCATTGGCACGCGCCACTTCGATGAGGTCGACGAGCTTCCGCTCCAGCTGGTGATTCTGCTTGCGCAGGATTTCCACCTGCTTTTCGATCAGCGAGACCGCGCCGCCGCTGTCCTGGTGTGGGATCTGCAGTTTCGCGACCAGTTGCGGGTTGCGCTCGAAGAAATCGGGATTTGCCGCCAGGAAGTCCATGACCTCTTCGGCCGAGAGGCTGTTGTCCAGGGCAGCGCCGCGCTTGCTCATAATTCGATCTCGCCTGTGAATACGGTGTTGGCCGGGCCGGTCATCAGGACAGGTTGTCCTTCACCCTTCCAGCTTATCACGAGTGTGCCGCCCGGCAGGTCGACCGCGACGGTGTCGTCCAGCAGCCCGGCGAGATTGCCCCACACCACGGCAGCGCAGGCGCCGGTACCGCAGGCGAGTGTTTCGCCAACGCCGCGTTCGTACACGCGCAGGCGTATATGGCGCGTATCCAGGATTTCGAGGAAGCCGACATTCACCCGGTTCGGGAAGCGCGGATGCGCTTCCAGCATTTCACCCAGATCTTCCACCGGCGTGGCGTCGAGGTCATAGACGCGCACGACCGCGTGCGGGTTGCCCATCGAAATAGCGCCGAGCTCGAAGCTTTCGCCTTCGAGTTCCACGGGATAAAGCACCTGGCGGGTTTCCGCGTCGAAGGGAATATCCGCCGGTTCGAGAACCGGTTCGCCCATGTCGACGCGAACGCCTTCCTCGCCGAGAAGTTCGGCACGCATTACTCCGCCGAGCGAACCGAGCTTCAGCAGCGGCTTGCTCGAAAGGCCATGGTCACGGATGTACTGCGCCACGCAGCGGACACCGTTGCCGCATTGCTCCACCTCGCCGCCGTCGGCGTTGTAGATGCGGTAGGAGAAGTCCTCCTTGCTGTCGCGAGCCGGCAGGATGACCAGTACCTGGTCACAGCCGACGCCATAGCGCCGGTCGGCCAGCCGGCGGCATTCGCTGGCGTCGAGGTCCAGCGGCGCGGTTGAGGCATCGATCACGACAAAATCGTTCCCCGCGCCTTCCATCTTCGTGAAGCGGATCTGCATGCGGTCAATCCTCGTCTGGCCGCTCACTCGTCGGAATGTTCCGGGTCGATGTGCTGCTGGATGAAATAATCGTAGACGGCCAGCGCCTCGCGCGCCCAGACAATCTGCTGCCTCATGATCTGCAGCGAAATGCCCTTGGCGATACTGGCCTGTGCCGGGTCGTGGTAATTCTGGTGGGTCATCAGGTCGTTGATCTCGAGCCGCAATGAATCGAGCAGCTCGTTGTGGTTGTAGAGCCGGAATCCGGCTTCGATGTAACCGGCCGGCATGCGGTTGGCGAGCCGGTCACCCGAGACACGTCGCCACACCGAATCCTTCAGTTCCGGCACCCGGTAGCCACCAAAGCGTTCCACCAGGTCGGCAAAGGAGCGCTCGCGGTCGACCTGGATCGCGGCGAGCCGCGCGTACCGCTCCTCGATGACCGGCAGGGCGTCGAGGAGCCTCGAGTGATTCAGCAGGATTTCGTCGTTGAGGCGCTCCATCGCGATCGCGATGTTGTGCTCGATTTCGCGTTCCTCGCGCCACTCGTCCATTGTCAGCGCAATCATCACGCCGAGCACGATGGCCACGAATTCGAGGCCGAGGGCAAACCAGGTATCTGAGGTGATGCGCCGGAAACGGTTCAGCATCCGCGGGTACCTCAGGGCGTTGCGCCCCCCTTGAGAGCCACCCACTCCTTGTAGATGCACTTGTTCATGATCACGGTCATGCCGGCCTTCTTCGCCTTCTCTGCAGCCGCTTCATTCACCACGCCTTCCTGCAGCCACAGGATCTTCGCACCGATGTCGATGGCGTCATCAACGATCTCCGGCACGTGTTCCGGGGCGCGGAACACGTCCACGATGTCCGGCAGCTCGGGCAATGATTTCAGGTCCGGGTAGGCCTGTTCGCCGAGCAGCTCGTCCACGCCGGGGCGCACGGGAATGACCTGGTAACCCAGCTGCTGCAATGCCTTCGACACCGAGTGGCTGTCGCGGTCGGGCTTGGGGCTCAGGCCAACCACCGCGACCGAATTGGACTCGGTGAGGATGCGGCGAATGGTTTCGCGGTCGGGATTCTTGAAGCTCATGCCGGCTCCTTGCTGCGGTATTCAGTGCTTGCCCCGAGTATATAGAAACAAATGCGCTCCGCACCTGTCGCATGGCCAGTCCTTGCCCAGTCGCGCCGTGCGGGGTAACGTCTCGCTCCACGCCAGCAAGCAGATGCCATCATGAAATATCGTGACCTCCGGGATTTCATCGCGCAGCTCGAAGCGCGCGGCGAACTGAAGCGGATCAGCCATCCGGTCGAAACGCGACTCGAAATGACCGAAATCTGCGATCGCCTGCTGAAAAAGGGCGGTCCCGCCGTACTCTTCGAACAGCCGCTCATTGACGGCGAACCCTCGGATATTCCCGTGCTCGGCAATCTCTTTGGCACGCCCGAGCGCGTTGCCCTGGGCATGGGCGCGGATGATGTCAGCGCGCTGCGCGACATCGGCAAGCTGCTGGCCTTCCTGAAGGAGCCGGAACCGCCGAAGGGTTTTCGCGATGCGATCGAGACCTTGCCGAAGTACAAGAAGGTGCTCGACATGGCGCCAAAGGTGGTCAGGAAGGCTGCCTGCCAGGAAGTCGTCATCGAGGGCGACGACGTCGATCTCTCGAAACTGCCGATCCAGACCTGCTGGCCGGGCGACGCCGGGCCGTTGATTACCTGGGGCCTGGTCGTCACGAAAGGTCCGCACAAGGATCGCCAGAATCTTGGCATCTATCGCCAGCAGTTGATCGGTCGCAACCGTCTCATCATGCGCTGGCTGTCGCACCGGGGTGGTGCGCTGGATTTCCAGGAATGGCAGAAGTCCAATCCGGGTGAGCCCTTCCCGATTTCGGTTGCGCTGGGTGCCGATCCGGCAACGATTCTCGGCGCGGTCACGCCGGTGCCGGATGCATTGAGTGAATATGCCTTCGCCGGCCTGCTGCGCGGTTCGAAAACCGAGCTGGTGAAATGCCAGGGCAATGACTTGCAGGTGCCGGCTTCCGCCGAAATCGTGCTGGAAGGACATATCCATCCCGACGACATGGCGCCCGAAGGTCCGTTCGGCGATCACACGGGTTATTACAACGAGGTCGACACGTTCCCGGTGTTCACGGTCGAGCGCATCACGATGCGGAAGGAACCGATCTACCACTCCACCTACACCGGCAAGCCGCCCGATGAGCCGGCGATCCTCGGCGTGGCACTGAATGAAGTCTTCGTGCCGATCCTGCAGAAGCAATTTCCCGAGATCACGGATTTCTACCTGCCGCCGGAAGGCTGTTCGTACCGCCTCGCCGTGATCTCGATGAAGAAGCAGTACCCGGGCCATGCCAAGCGGGTGATGCTTGGCATCTGGTCGTTCCTGCGGCAGTTCATGTACACGAAATTCGTCGTGGTCACCGATGATGACGTGAACATCCGCGACTGGAAGGAAGTGATCTGGGCGATGACCACGCGCATGGACCCGCGCCGCGACATGACCTTTGTCGACAACACGCCGATCGATTACCTGGATTTCGCCTCGCCGGTATCCGGCCTGGGTTCGAAGGTCGGCATGGACGCGACCAACAAGTGGCCCGGTGAGACTGATCGCGAATGGGGCGAACCGATCGAAATGAGTGACGACGTGCAACAGCGCGTCGATGACATGTGGGAAAAGCTGGGACTCGACGAGTGAACGATCATCATCCGGTCGACAACGAAACCTTTCACCAGAAGCTCGTCGTGCCGGCGGTGCGCGGTTTCAATGGTGTGCAACTGACGGCATTGTTCTTTGCCGCGCAGTCGTTACTGCTTTTGTTCGCCACGGCGTGGGAAGACAGCCACCTTGTGACTGCGTTCGTGCTGGCCTGGGCCGGGCTTTATGCGTGGATCGCCTGGGGCCTGGTGCGCGCCGAGAAGGCGGCATGGCACCTTGCGGCGTTCTTCGCCTTCGTCGGTATCGTGCTGAATATCGTTTCGGTCGCCTGCGCGCCGAACAATATCGCCGATGGCGACATGACGCTGCTCGACGCCGGTGGCGACATTCTCATGCTGGTGCTGTCGATACTGGTGTGGGGGTACCTGCGCCGGCCGATGGTGCGCGACGTATTCGGTGTGCCGACTTATTCGGACGACCAGAATGACCAGCCTTGAGGCTGGCATGCGCTATCGAAGCTGGTCGCGTTATCGCGAAACGAAAAAGGGCTCCATCTGGAGCCCTTTTTTCATGCGCAGTAATTCCTCAGTACAACGGCGTCTGCGCCGGCTGTTCCTTCTTCTCCGGCTTCACCGGTGGCGGGGGCAGGTTGGCGAGCACGGCATATTGCTCGCGCTGTTCCGGGGTCAGGACATCGAAAGCCTTCAGGTGCGCCTCGATCAACGACGCTCGCAAACCCGCGCGCAGCGCCGCGATCTTGCCCAGGTGAGCCCGCACGCGATCGAGTGGCTGTTTTGCTGCCGCCATGAAGTAGTCGAATTCCTGCTCGGCCACGACGATGCGCTCACCGAGGGCGCGGGCCTTGCCCTGGGCCTCGGAATTCAGCTTTGTCAGCAGGAACCGCTGGTCGCCGGTCAGCCCGAGCGAATCGCTCCAGGCAAGCGCACGGGCGGGTGACGGGTAGCCGTTCAATTCGGCGGGCAAGGCCAGTTCTTCGCCCCCGCCCGCGCGCAATACCTGCACTTCATGAGCGGAGAGGGTGCGAACCTGTGGCGCGACCGGATTGCTGCCGCACGCCGCCAATGCCGCACACACGAAAGTTGCCGCCAGCATGCGGGCTGGCAGGTTGGAATGGACGTTCATCGCATCTGTCCCGTGGTCCGTGACCGTTTTGTGTTTAGATTCTCATTACATATGATGGCCCTCAATTCCCGAACGCGCCAGTCCGCAAGCGTCCACAGCGATGGTCTTTTGCTGCCGCTTGTCGGACAATCGCCCGCAATTGCCAGGAAACGTCATTCATTGAGGGGAAAGCATGAAACTCGCCGCCGTTACCGCTTCGTTACTCGCCGCCGGCCTGCTGGCCGCACCCGCACAGGCCGATATCATCGAGTTCCACGCCGGGCAGTCGGAGCTGAACAACGACGACCTGCCCGAGGTTTCCGAAAAGGACGGCATGGCATACCGCCTGTCGGCGGTCAATTTTGTCGAGCCGACCGTCTACCTGCGCCTCGAACTCCGCCAGGACTCGCTTGAACCCGTGTTCGGCTCGACGTCGATCACCGCGAGCGACAGCAGCAACGTGACCACCCCGGGTGGCTCGATGGACGCCACGCGACAGCTGGTCCGTTTCGGCTTCGGTGAACGTTGGGGCACGCAAGCGCTGAACCTCGGGTTCGAACTGGGCGCCGCCCTGATCAAGCTGGAGCAGCGCTACTTCAACCACCCCGTATCCGCCACGCCGGATGGCTCCGGTGGCTATATCGTCACGACCACGGACCTGTCCGCCGAGCATGACGACACCAACGGTTACCTCGGCCTGGACCTTTCCGGCCGCATGGGCGGCTTTGAATGGCAGGTTGATGGCACCGGCTACCTCAAGGCACCGCAGCTGTACGACGGCATGCTGGGCGAAGAGCCGGATACCGAAATCTGGTATGGCGCCAACCTGGCCTGGTACACCGACAAGACCACCGCCATCGGCTTCCGCTATGAAGATGCCGGCGGCTTCGAGAACGCCACGATATTCCTGCGCTGGCAGATGTAAGCGGCTGCAAGATCGCCAGCGCCGTCTATACTCAACGGGGATTCGGTTCCGGCAAGTGCCGGAATTAAAAGAATAAATTCTCTAGAAGGAGTCGAGCATGCGCCGTTATCTCGTGCTGAATGCCAAGGGTGGCTGTGGCAAGTCCACGCTGGCGACCAACATCGCCGCGTATTTCGCCAGCCAGTGGGAAAACGTCAACGTCACGCTCGCGGATTTCGACCCGCAGCAATCCTCCATGGACTGGCTCGCCGAGCGGCCGGCCGACAGGCCCGAAATCACCGGCATCAATGCCCATGAAGAAGGCCTGCGCCACCTCGCGCCGAATACCGACTTCCTGGTGATGGACGCGCCGGCCAGCACCCACGGCAAGGACCTCACCCCGCTCTTGAAGCACACCGAAACCGTCATCGTGCCGGTGCTGCCGTCCAGCGTGGACATCAAGGCCTGCTCGCGCTTCGTCCAGGAACTCAAGGACAACAGCCAGGTGCAGAACAAGAAGGTGAAGATCGGCGTCGTCGCCAATCGCGTGCGCGAGCACTACACCATCTTCGAAGAGCTCGACGAATACCTGCAGAAACTCCGCGTGCCGTACATCGGCCACCTGCGCGACGCGCAGAACTACGTGCGTGCCTATTCGCGCGGTCTTGGCGTGTGGGAACTGCCGCCGTACCTGGCGCACCCGGACTGGGACCAGTGGATGCCCATCGTGCAGTGGCTGGAGAGTCGGAAAAGTCAACCATAGGTTTGACACGACAAAATAATAATAAGAAACCTCCTCCAAAAGGGTCTTGAGGGGTGGAAGTTACACGGGGATAAGCAGGCATGTGGCTCAAAGAAATTTGGCTAGAGAATATTCGGGCTTTTGAGAAGACCCCCGTCCTCAGCCTTTCGCGCGGAATTAATGTTTTCGTCGGTGAAAACAACTCTGGAAAATCGACACTAATACGCACGCCCCTGCTACTTAACGGGGATGAATTGCCACCTACATTGAAGCGCCATCAGGAAACTCGTTCCACCGTGCGATTCAAACTTGGCGATGTAATTGAATTCTTTCCCCAATTAGCTGAACCAAATATCCAAGAGTTTTTTGTTGACTACATTCAAGAGCCTGGTCAGGCGAGACAGAAAAGGAATGCTTATCGATTGACGTCTGACGGAAGTCGCCCTGGCGTTGGATTTAATCCTTTATCCACTAGAGAGCCGAATGCCTTCATATATCCATACTTATCTTCTAGAAAGGTTTTGCAGTTCGAAGAGGCCGTTAATTCAAATGTAACACTCGAGGTAAGGCCTAACCTAAGTAATCTATACGCAAAGATCGATCGCCTTTCTAACCCCGCTAGCCCCTCTCATTCTTACTTTAGAGAAGCGTGTGAAAGCATTCTTGGATATGTGATATCGACGCATGCTTCTACTAACGGCAAACAGGCTGGGTTGCTCGTTAATGAATTTAAATCCATTCCACTTACGGCTATGGGCGACGGGGTCGCGAACCTTCTTGGTTTGATCGCGAACCTAGCCGTCGCTGAGAACAGGTTGTTTCTGATTGAAGAGTTGGAGAATGACCTCCATCCTAAGGCCATAAAAGCCCTTGTTTCACTAATTGAAGAAAAGTCCGAAACTAATCAGTTCCTCATTTCTACCCATTCGAATGTGGTCTTACAGGCCTTATCGAAATCAAATCCGGAGATCTTCGAGGTAAAGCTTGAACGATCTTCATTACCGCCGAATTCTAAGGTTGAACGACTAGAGAACTCCCCTGAATCTCGGCAGGCGCTGCTTGAGGATTTAGGCTACTTCTTGGGTGATATGTCAGTTTATGAAGGTTGGATATTCTTTGAGGAAGCCTCGGCCGAACGCTTGGTTCGCGATTTTTTTATTCCATGGTTTAGCAAGAGACTTCGTGGACGAATCCGAACGTACTCCGCCGCTGGTGTCGATGAAGTAGAGGCGAAATTTGAAAATTTCAATAAGCTCTTTGTATTTATTCACCTTCAACCGTTATACCGAAATAAGGC
>JAWWBT010000044.1:0-16080 GCA_033720815.1 Gammaproteobacteria bacterium
AGCTTTCGCCAGGACAACCTGATTTCGCGCATGCAGGAGGATTCCCGCTTTGCGATGAACCAGCTGGCGAAAGATGTGGCCTTGGCGGGCTTTTTCGGGCCGATGGTGCCGAACGAAATCGGCAATATCGGTGCGGTTCCGGCGAACGCCCCGTACATCAGTTACGGCACGCCGATGCTCACCATCGACAACGTCGTCGGCACTCCGGCCTTTGACTGGACAGCCCAGCTTGATGATGCGGTCGAAGGTACCGATGCCATCTCGGTGAGACGTGTTGAAGGCCAGACCACTGCTGCGGCAGATATTGTTGCCAATGCGTTCTATCTCGAAACCAACGGCCAGACCGGCAACATGATCGCCGGTAGCGATGGTCCAAGCGGCCTTACGGATCCTGAATTCTGGGAGTACCGGCCTTCAATCTGGTACATCCGCAGCTGGTGCCGCAATGGCGATGGCGTCCCCTCGCTGGTCCGTCGCTACTGGGATGTCGACAGTGCCAGCGTTGTTACGGACTGCATCGCAGCAGGTATTGAAGACCTGCAGGTGGAGCTCGGCCTGGACGCGGACGGCAACCTCGTGCCCGAGTCGTACCAGAGCACGGCGTTGACGGCAGCCAATGCCAACCAGGTCGCGTTTGTGCGGATTCACCTTCTTTCGCGTGCTGCCGATCCAGACAGGAACTACGACAACACGCGTACTTACACGCTAGCAAACAGCGGCGCGTATACGCCTGCAGACAGTTTTTATCGTCGTGTTTACACGACTACTGTCCAGACGCGAAACCCGACCGGGTTCCGCGCCCTGACGTTCCAGCCACCTCCATCGAACTAAGAGGCACGACATGTCACGCATGAGGATCCAATCCACTTTTGCCCGACAGTCCGGTGCCGCGCTGTTCATGGCGCTGATGTTCCTGATCATCATCACCATGCTCAGCCTGTCGGCGATGCGCTCCAGCATCATGGAGCTGCGCATGGCGGGCAACGAAGAAGAACAGATGTACGCCGTGCAACGCGCGCAGGCCGCGATTGATGCCACCGTAACGGATGCAGCAAATACGCCGGTCATCGGTGGTATCGGGGACACTACATGCCTTCCGGGCGCAGTGGGCTGCACGCGCGACACGCTGGACCTTTCAACCTATCCGGAAATTACAGACGACATTGAGGATGGCTATCTCGATGTGCGCGTCCGTCGCATCCGACCACTGGAAAAGACGGCACCGCGTACAATCGGCACCAGTGCCTCGGTTTTCTCCTATGCATCCTTCGAAGTGACGGGTCAATTCAACGGCCTCGATGATGGCCGCGGCAATGCCCAGGTCAATGAAGGGGTGATGGTCCTGATCTCGAAATGATTCCTGCCAGCAACATGGCAAAGGTGAACACCATGAAGAACCTGCTTCGCATCCTGACGACTGCCGCTGCGCTGCTCGCAATTCCGTTGGCGCAGGCAGACGATACCGATCTCTACCTGGACCCCAATTCATCCATTGGTTCGGAGCCACTGGTGATGTTCAGCGTGGATTATCGGTCGAACCTGACATCCACCATCTGCTCGGATGCGTCCTCGCTGTCCTGTGATGCCGCAAACTATTTCCGGAAGAGCAAGTACCTGAATGTGCAGGAGGCCATCGCCAAGCTAGGCACGCAGCCGTTGACCTTCTTTGATGTCATTCGCCTGTCGCTGCGCGAAGTCTTCAATGGTGTCAGCGGTGTTCGTGTTGGCCTGATGATGAACCACCAGGCCAACAATTGTGGAGGCCCCAGCGCGTCGAACTGCAGTAATGGCGGTTACATCATGATGGGCTTCGAGAGCCTCACTGATGACCCGACCACGACGCTGGTCAATGAAGGCGTACAGGCTCGTGAACGGTTCCTCGGCAAGCTGGACGCGATGCCGCTACCGCAGGGCAACCTCAGCCATTCCTTCCAGGGCAAGGAGCTCTATTTCGAACTTTTCCGTTACCTGACCGGCCAGGGCGTCTATAACGGCCACAATGGCTTTGAAGATTTCGATGACCCGGGTGGCCCGACCGTAAATCTGGATGAGGAATATCCGAAAATTGCCTGGGATACGAGCATCGAGACCGGCGGTGTCGGCAACCTGCGGTACCAATCGCCAATTTCGGACCAGTGTTCGAAGATCTTTGTCGTCAATTTCATGTTCCAGGTGTCGCAGGCGGAAGACCAGTCGGATGCCGCGATTACCGCGCCAGCCTCGGAAGGTGGCATGGGCGGCATCAACCTGACGGGCAAGAACAACAGTTTCGACACCGTCATCAAGTACCTGCGTGACAACGATCTCGATCCAGATGTTGATGGCGAGCAATCAGTCATTTCCTATTTCGTGGTCTCCGACAAGAGCGTCAACACCACGACGAAAGGCTACGCAGACGCCGGCGGTACGCAGGATCCACTGGTACTGACCGCGGACCCGTCTGACCTGGTAGACACCCTGTCAGATATCTTCGACCAGATCCTGTCTGTGTCGACGACCTTCGTGTCGGCCTCGGTCCCGGTCAACGTATTCAACCGCTCCGAATCACTGGATAACGTCTTCATCGCACTTTTCGAGGTCGATCCGGAAGCCAAGCCATTCTGGCCGGGCAACCTGAAGAAACTGAAGATCGCTTCAATCGAAAATCCCACGACCGGCACCAACGAGGTCCTACTGGTCGATGCCCAGAGCCCGCCGATCGAGGCGATCGCCGCAGATGGCCGGATCAAGTACGAAGCCCTGACCTACTGGACGAATTCCGAGGCCCTGCCACCGGCGGTGCCTGATACCCAGGAAGTCGAAGGTCGTGATGGCCGTGTCGTGAACAAGGGTGGTGCCGGTCAACAGATCCCCGGCTTCATCTCCGGCTCTCCCGGCGAAGTCAACGCGGGCACGTGCCCAACCGACGGCGCTACGACCACCCGTTGCCTGTATTTCGATGGTTCTGGTGGATTGCAGGCATTGAATGCCGATACTTCGACCCGCGACACACTGAAGAGCGATCTTGGCGTGACGGATGATGCCTACGCGCTGGAACTGCTCCGCTATGCACGTGGCCTGGACGTCAATGATGATGACAATGACCTGATCACCTCGGAAGCCCGTAGCTGGATTCTCGGTGACCCGCTCCACTCGCGTCCCTTGCCGATCAACTACGGTGCACGCGATGGTCATTCGGAAAGTAACCCGCTGATCTACATCGCGATGGCTGCCCAGGATGGCTTCATGCATTTTTTCCGCAATACAGATCCGGGTGCTGGCGATCCACCGCCGCAGTCGGGCAAGGAAGTCTGGGCATTCATGCCACGCAAGGTCATGAGCAAGCTGCAGGTCTATGAGAAGAACACCATCGGCGGCGGCCATCCTTACATGGTTGATGGCGCTCCCTCGGTGTACATCGAAGACACCAACGGCAACGGCACCGTGGAAAGCGGTGAACAAGCCATCCTGTTCTTCGGCATGCGTCGTGGCGGCAGCAGCTACTATGCCCTCGACGTAACGAACCCCGAAGTGCCGAAATTGCTGTGGACCATTGACCCGAGCAAGAGCGGCTTCAGTGAACTGGGCCAGACCTGGTCACAGCCGCAGGTTGGGCTTGTCGACCCGGACGGCCCCAACGGCTCCGGTCCCGAAGTCCCCGTGCTTATCTTCGGAGGTGGCTATGACACCAACAAGGACAAGGAAGGCGTACTGGGAACTGCAGACAGCAGGGGTAACGCCTTCTTCGTTGTAGAAGCCAAGACAGGTGACCTGGTATGGAAGGCTGTGCAATCCGGGACTTCCGGAACCCGGGTGGATGTGCACGCGGACCTTACCGACAGCATCCCCAGCGACATCACCATCGTTGACACCGATGGCGACGGCCTGACTGATCGCGCCGTTTTTGGTGATACCGGCGGCAAGGTATGGCGCGTGGACATGCATGAAGAACTGGCGAACTGGCAGATCTCACTGCTGGCAACACTGGGTTCGGACACCAACCGTGGTGACGACCGTCGATTCTTCCATCGCCCGGACTTCGTACCCAGCCTTGATGGTCCGGGAACGTCCGGCCAGTTCGACGCGGTGATCATCGGTTCGGGTGATCGCGCCAACCCGCTCGATCGTCCGCGTGGAAGTACTGTGCCGTTGAACTACCTGTACATGATCAAGGACCGGAGCACGGCACCCGCGACCGCGACGAATACGGTCAGTGACACCGGCCTGACGCACGATAGCCTGCTGGACGTGACCGACAACTGCTTGCAGAACGGAACATCGGATACCTGCGATCCGGACAACAAGCTGCAGTCCGGCTGGAAACTGGAATTGAACCAGGGTGTCGGCGAGAAGATCCTTTCGACGCCACTGACCATTTCCAACACGGTCTTCGTGACCAGCTTCCTGCCGCTCGGCCAGTCGGTTGACGTCGCAGACAGCAGCCAGGCCCAGACCTGTGGCCCGTCCGAGGGTGAGGGCCTGCTGTATGCCGTCAACCTGGCTGACGCCACTTCAGTGAAGAACTGGAATGAGTACAACGATAGTGACGAGGATGGTGATGGCGTGTTCGAGGAAATTCTCGACGCAAGCGACCGCACTACGGAGCTGGCCTCTGCAGGCATCCCGGCTGACGTTGTGGCTTTCACCAAGGATGGCCAGACGCGAGTGCTGCCGCCTGACCTTCGTGTCCGCGATCATGGCACCGGCAACCTCATTCGGACGTTCTGGTACAAGCTGGAAGACAACGACTGATGCAGGCTAGACTGGTCGGCGAGCAATCGCCGGCCAGTCCGCTTTTCCGAATATGGCCGCGTAAATACTACCGGGGGAAGGAAATGAGAGCAGGTAAGTTGACGAAAGGTTTTACGTTGATCGAGCTGATGATCGTCGTGGCGATCATATCGCTGCTGGCGGCGATTGCCTACCCGGCCTATACCGATTACGTGATCAAGTCGAAACGTTCCATTGCTACGACGGCACTGACGCAGGTAGCGGCTCGACAGGAACAGTACCGCCAGGACAACAAGGAATATGCCGACAACCTGACGGAACTCGGATTTCCGAGTGATCCACTGATCGTCGATGACGCATCAAACTGGGTTGCTGCGGGCGCTGACGGACAGACGTATTCGATTGACGTGACAGAATTCACTACACAAAGCTATACCCTGACGGCAACGCCGCTGGGCGCACAAAAGACTCGTGACGATGAATGCGGCGATTTCACGCTGGACAATACGGGCACGAAGGGCGTCACTGGAACAGACCCGGTTCGTGATTGCTGGTAAGAAAACATATCGAGAAACACAAAAGGCCGCGCAATGCGCGGCCTTTTTCTTTCCATCTCGTATTTCCGTCAGTCCTTCTTGCCGGCGCGGTGAAGGTCCTGCACCGAATCGACGATGAAGAAGAATGCCCCAAGGGTAATTGCGATATCTGCAATATTGAATGCGGGCCAGTGCCAGCTGCCGTAGTAGAAATCGATGAAATCGATAACGTAGCCATGCCAGGCGCGATCAATGATGTTACCCACTGCACCGCCAAGAATCAGTGACAGCCCAAGCGGCAAGGCGAAACCCTGGTTTTCCGGCAGCTTGCGCAGCCACACCATGATCCCGATGCTCACCACCGAACCCAGGATGATGAAGAACCAGCGCTGCCAACCTCCTGCATCAGCCAGGAAACTGAACGCCGCCCCCGTGTTGTGCAGTAACGTCAGGTTCAGGTGCGGCATGATTGCCACCGAATCAAACAGGCTGAATTCGCTGGCGACCCAGTATTTCGTCACCTGGTCCGCAATGATCACGGCGGCCGAAAGAATCAGCCAGTTCACCGGCCCATGTGCCGACCAGAGCTTCAGTTTCTTCTTCATCGCATCGCTTTCATCAGCTAGGGGGCCTCAGGCGTAGTGACGGTCTTCACCGTCACCGGCAACGTTGATCACGCATCGACCGCACAGGGTCGGGTGCTCTTCATTCGCACCGACATCCTCGCGGCGATGCCAGCAGCGTTCGCATTTTTCATGCTCGACACGTGACGCACTGATGTAGAGACCCGGCGCTTCTTCATCGGTCACGGCATCGGATGGCTTGTCCGCAGACTTGTGAATGCTTGCGTATGACGTAATCAGCGCAAAGCGCAGTTCGTCACCCAGCATCGCAAGCTTGTCGTACATATCGTCATCCGCATAGAGCTGTACTTCGGCATCCAGCGATGAACCGATGGCATTGTCCTTGCGCAGTCCTTCCAGAACCCGTGACACGGCTTCACGTACATGCAGCACGGTATCCCAGTCGATATCGACATCCTTGGCGGCGCCCGGGATGTCGTACCACTCGGTCATGAATACCGACAGCGGACGCTCGCCCGGCAGCATCTCCCAGGCTTCTTCCATGGTGAACGACAGGATCGGCGCCAGCCAGCGCAGCATCGACTCGGCGATGTGGTACAGCGCGGTCTGGCAGGAACGTCGTGCCAGGCTGTCCGCCTGCGTTGTGTACTGGCGATCCTTGATGACGTCGAGATAGAAGCTACCCATGTCCACCACGCAGAAGTTGTGCACCTTCTGGTAGATCTGGTGGAACTCGTAATTGTTGTAGGCCTCGAGGATTTCAGCCTGCAGGCTACGTGCGCGCTCGATCGCCCAGCGGTCCAGCGACAGCATGTCTTCCGGCTTTACCGCATGCTTCGACGGTTCAAAGCCATTGAGATTGGCCAGCAGGAATCGCAGCGTGTTGCGCAGGCGGCGATAGGAATCCGCCATGCGCTTGAGGATTTCATCCGAAACGCTCATCTCGCCGCGGTAATCGGTTGCCGCCACCCACAGGCGCAGTACATCGGCGCCGAGCTGGTTCATCACCTTCTGTGGTGCGACGACGTTACCGACCGATTTCGACATCTTTCGGCCCTCGGCATCGACGGTAAAGCCGTGCGTCAGCACACCCTTGTAAGGTGCAGCATCGCGAATCGCGACCGAGGTCAGCAGCGAGGACTGGAACCAGCCGCGGTGCTGGTCGGAACCTTCCAGGTAGAGATCGGCCGGCACCTGCAGGTCGGGATGCTTTTCCAGCACGCAGAAGTGCATCAGGCCGGAATCCACCCAGACGTCGAGGATATCGGTGACCTTCTCGTACTGTGCGGCTTCGTCACCGAGCAGCTCTTCGGGCTCGAGTTCGAACCAGGCATCAATCGAATCCATCTCGACGCGTTTCGCGACTTCTTCCAGGAGCTCGACGGTGCGCGGATGCAGCTCGCCGGTTTCCTTGTGCAGGAACAGCGCGATCGGCACGCCCCAGGTGCGCTGGCGCGAGATGCACCAGTCCGGGCGACCTTCCACCATGCCGTCGATACGGCTCTCGCCCCAGCCCGGCGTCCACTGCACCTTGGCGATTTCCTCTCGCGCCTTGCGACGCAGGCCGCCGTTGTCCATCGAGATGAACCACTGCGGCGTGGCGCGGAAGATCACCGGCGTCTTGTGGCGCCAGCAATGCGGATAGGAATGCGGATACGAAGTCGTATGCAGCAGCATGCCGCGCTCGCGCAGCAGGTCGACAATGGCGTCGTTTGCCTTGAAGACATGCTGCCCGGCGAACAGCTCCGTGCCTTCGACATAGACACCGCGACCGTCCACCGGGTTTTCCAGCGGCAGGTCATATTTCACGCCGACGGCGAAGTCTTCCTGGCCATGACCGGGCGCCGTGTGCACGGCACCGGTACCGGATTCGATGGTGACGTGATCACCCAGGATGACCGGCACTTCGCGCTTGTAGAACGGGTGCTTCAGCTTCACGCCTTCCAGCTTGTGACCCAGTGCGCGACCGACGATGCGGTAATCCTTCACGCCGTACCGTTCCATCACGTCCTCGACGAGGTCCGCGGCAAACAGGACACGCTCGGGACCGTCACCGACATCGAATTCGGCGAGTACGTATTCGAGGTCCGGGTGCAGCGCCACCGCCTGGTTGGCCGGCAGCGTCCATGGCGTGGTCGTCCAGATCGCCAGTGAGACCAGGCCTTCACCACCGTGGTGTTCCAGCTCGAAGCGATCAAGGAAATCGTCCTCTTCCAGCACCGGGAAGCGCGCGTCAATCGACGGCGAGGTCTTGTCCTTGTACTCGACCTCGGCCTCGGCGAGCGCCGAGCCACAATCCAGGCACCAGTGCACCGGCTTGTAGCCCTTGTACAGGTGACCGTTCTCGATGATCTTCGCGAAGGCACGCAACTGGTCGGCTTCGTACTTCGGGTGCATGGTCAGGTAAGGCCTGTCCCAGTCACCCAGCACACCGAGGCGAATGAAATCCTCGCGCTGGCGATCCACCTGCTTCTGCGCGAACTCACGGCAGGCATCGCGGAACTTGCGCGCATCGATCTTGTGGCCGGCCTTGCCGACCTTCTTCTCGACCTGCAGTTCGATCGGCAGGCCGTGGCAATCCCAGCCCGGCACGTAGGGCGCATCGAAACCCGCCAGCGTGCGCGATTTCACCACCATGTCCTTGAGGATCTTGTTCACGGCGTGTCCGATGTGGATGTCACCGTTCGCGTACGGCGGGCCATCCGGCAGGATGAACTTCTCGCGACCCTTGCAGGCTTCTCGCAGCTGGCCGTAGCGATCCTCTTCCGTCCAGCGGGCGAGCATTTCCGGCTCGCGCTTGGCAAGGTTGCCACGCATCGGGAAGTCGGTCTGGGGCAGGTTCAATGTGTGCTTGTAGTCAGTCACGCCGTTTCCGTTCAGATTGCCTGTTCACGTTTCTGCCACTCCGTCCTGCGGAGCATGGCCTCGTTTACATCCTCGCGAATCTGCGCCTTCAGCGCCTCGATATTCGCGAATTTCTTCTCGTCGCGAAGCTTCTCGAGGAATTCAACCTCGATCCGTTCGCCATAGATATCCTTGTCGTGGTCGAACAGGTGAACCTCCACGAGATTCTTCCTGCCGTCCACCGTCGGCCGCGTGCCGACATTCGCTGCACCATACAGGGGTCGGCCACCCAGGCCATAGGTGCGGACCAGGTAGACGCCGCGCAACGGCAGCTTCTCGAACCGGCGGCGAATGTTCGCCGTCGGGAAATCGATGGTGCGACCCAGCTTGTCGCCGTGCGCCACCTTGCCGCTGATGCGGTACATGCGGCCTAGCAGTTCCGCGGCAAGACCGAGCTCGTCATTGGTCAGCGCCTCACGCACCCGGGTGCTGGAAACGCGCTCGCCGCCCAGCGTCTGCGTCGGGGTCGCGGCAACCTCGAAACCGTATTTCTCGCCGGCAGCGCGCAGCATCTCGAAATCGCCGGCCCGGTCGCGGCCGAAGCGGAAATCGTCGCCGACCAGCAGGTATTTCACGCCGAGGCCTTCGACCAGCACCTCGCGAATGAACTCACCGGCTTCCTGCTTCGCGCGCTGCGCGTCGAATCGCAGCAGCAGCAGCTTGTCGATGCCATGGCTTTCCAGCATGTCGAACTTCTCGCGGAAACCCGTCAGCCGTGGTGGCGCAGTTTCCGGCGCGAAATATTCCCGTGGCGTCGGCTCGAAACTGATCACCGCCGCCGGCAGCTCGCGCTCGATCGCCTCCTTGCGGAGGCCCGAGATGATCGCCTGGTGGCCGACATGCACACCATCGAAATTACCGATGGTCGCGACACAGCCGCGCTCGGCATCTTCAGGCTTCAGGTTGATCAGGTCGCGAATTACGCGCATGGCCGGGTCATCCCGCAATCGTCGTGGTACCGGTCGAGCCAAAGCCCCGCATTATACGGATGCCGCGCGCCCGGGGGCACCCTTCAGGTGCCGCGGTCGCAGCCCGAGGAGGAAAAGAATGATCACATAGGCCAGGGCGCCCGCGGCAATGCACCATGCCAGTCGCAGGATCCGCCCCCAGAAGTCCATTTCCAGCCACGGTGCCAGCGACTCGACCGAAAGACCACCTGCCTGCCAGGTGACAACAGCCGCCATGGTCGCATTCGCGAGCAGGCAGCGCAGTGCAAACAGCCCCCAACCCGCTCCGGGGTGGTAGACGTCACGCCGCCTCAGGCCGATGAACAGCAGCGAGGCGTTGGTGATTGCGGCAAAGCCGGTCGCCAGCGCCAGTCCGGCGTGCGGGGCAATGAATTCCTGATCGATCGCGACCAGGACGAAAGCAATGTTCAGCACTACGTTCACGCATACGGCAACGATGCCGACCTTCACGGGTGTTTTCGTATCCTGGCGCGCGAAATAGCCCGGCGCGAGAATCTTCACCAGCGTGAACCCCATGAGCCCAAGCGCATAAGCCATCAGCGCGTAGCGCGTCATGTTGACGTCGCTGGCGACAAACTCGCCGCGGAAGAACAGGGTGGCAATGATCGGCCCGGCCAGCGTGAACAGGCCCACTGCGGCAGGGAGGGCTACCAGCATCACCAGCCGCAACGCAAAATCCAGCGTCTGGCTGAACTGCGGCGAGTCCTTTGCCGCGTGTTGCTGCGAGAGTTTCGGCAGGATCACCGTACCCAGCGCAATCGCGAAAACACCCAGCGGGAATTCCATCAGCCGATCGCCGTAATACAGCCAGGTGATGCTGCCTGCGGCAAGGAACGAGGCGACCAGCGTATCGACCAGCAGGTTCACCTGCGCGACCGAGGAACCGAACAGCGCCGGCAGCATCAGCCGCCCGACCTGTTTCACGCCGGCATGGGCACGGTCCCAGCGCGGCCGAGGCAGAAGCTTCAGTCGCGCCAGCCAGGGCAGTTGCAGCAGCAACTGGGCGACACCGGCCGCAAATACTCCCCAGGCAAGGCCGTAAATCGGGCTATCGAACCACTGCGAACCCCAGATCGCGCTGGAAATCAGCGCAATGTTCAGCAGCACCGGTGCCAGCGCCGGGGCGGCGAAACGGCCGTAAGTATTAAGGATGCCGCCGGCAAATGCCGTCAGCGCAATGAAGAAAAGGTACGGAAAGGTGATCCGCAGCAGGTCGGCCGTCAGCTCCACCTGGCCCGGGTTATCCGCGAAACCCGGTGCGAATACGTAAACGATGCCCGGTGCCGCCAGCATGCCAAACGCCGTGATCGTCAGCAGCAGGCCACCAAAGGTACCGGCGATGGTATCCGCCAGCGATTTCACCTCTTCGTGACTGCGCTGTTCCCGGTATTCCGAGACCACGGGCACGAAGGCCTGCGCGAAGGCACCCTCGCCGAACAGGCGGCGCAGGTAGTTCGGGATCTTGAACGCGACCAGGAAGGCGTCCATCAGCGGGCCGGCGCCGAAGAATTTCGCGAAAACGATATCTCGCACCAGCCCCAGTACGCGAGAGACCAGCGTGAACGCGGAGACGACCGATGTGGATTTCAGCAGGGCGCGCGACATCGCGGCAATTCCGACAAAATGAAGCCCCGATGATACCGGGGCGCACGTCATTCGGCTATGGCGCGTCGGCTATGCCCTTTCGGCCATGGCGTAGCAGCCATGCCCGCGATGACGATTAGCGGTGGCGTGATTCCAGCTCGGAAATCACGTCACGCAGCGACAGGCCGGATGCTGCAAGCAACACGGTCAGGTGGTACAGCAGGTCGGCAGCTTCGCTGCGCAGTTCATCTTCTTCTCCGGCGGTTGCAGCCAGCGCGGTCTCGACACCCTCTTCTCCCACCTTTTGCGCGATGCGCTTTACCCCATCCGCAAACAGCTTCGCGGTATACGACGAATCGGCATCAGCATCCTTGCGCGAAGTCACGACGCGTTCGAGCGCCGCAAGGAAGGCGAGTGGCGGTTCGGCATCACTGAAACAGGCAGGCGCACCGGTATGGCAGACCGGTCCGGTCGGCCGCGCGTGGATGAGGATGGTGTCGAGGTCGCAATCCGGCGTCGCGCCAACGAACTCCAGCGTGTTGCCGGAGGTCTCGCCCTTTTCCCAGAGCTCCTGCCGCGAGCGACTGAAGAAGACCACGCGACCACGACGAAAGGTTTCCTCCAGCGCGGTCCTGTCCTGGTAACCCAGCATCAGGACAGTGCCGGTATCGGCATCCTGCACCACGGCAGGAAGCAGGCCGTCGCCGGACTTGTCCCAGTCCAGGCTGTCGAAATCGAAAGCGCCGGTTCCGCCCTGCAGGGTAATGTCTTCGTTCATCGTCGCACCGTAATGTCGCGGCTGGCCAGGTAGTCCTTCAGGCCGCCGATGGAAATTGTCGCTTCATGAAAGACACTGGCAGCAAGCGCCGCATCGACCTGTGCCTCGTCGAAGGCTTCGGCGAAATGCGTCATCTCGCCGGCACCGCCGGAAGCCACCAGCGGCACCGTGCACAAGGCACGCGCCGCCTGCAGCTGCTCGATGTCGTATCCGGCACGCGTGCCGTCGGCGCTCATGCAATTCAGTACGATCTCGCCAGCGCCACGCTCCTGCACTTCCCGAATCCAGTCGAGGGTCTTCCAGCCGCCATCACTCATGCGGTCCGGGTCGCCGGTCATCTGCCGCACCTGCCACTCACCGTCGACCCCGATGCTGTCGATACCGACCACCACGCACTGGCTGCCGAATCGATCGGCCAACCGGTTGATGAGCTCCGGGTCGCGAATCGCGGGCGTGTTGATCGAGACCTTGTCGGCACCCGCATGCAGCAGCGTTTCCGCGGTTTCGACGTCGCGGATGCCACCCGCCACGCAGAACGGGATATCCAGTTCTTCAGCCACCTTTTCGACCCAGGCACGCTCGGCGGACCGCCCTTCCGGGCTGGCGGTGATGTCGTAGAAGACCAGCTCGTCAGCGCCCTCCTCGCGGTACCGCTGTGCCAGCGGGACGATCTCGCCGAGGTCGCGGTGATCACGAAACTGCACGCCCTTCACCACTCGCCCGTCACGCACATCGAGACAGGGAATGATGCGCTTCGCCAGCATCAGGCAAACCTCTGCAATTCTTCCAGGTCCAGCCTTGCATCCAGCCAGGCCTTGCCGATGATGACGGCGGGTACATCGGCGGTCTTGAGGTCGCGCAAATCGTGCATGGAACTCACGCCACCGGATGCCTGGAGTTCAACCTCGTCGATGCGCTCCAGCACCTCGCGGTACAGGTCAAGGTTCGGCCCGTCCATCGTGCCATCGCGCTCCACGTCGGTGCAGAGCAGGTATTGCATGCCGGCGGGACGATAGATATCGAGCAGCTCCCATAACGAAAGCTTGCTGCCTTCCTGCCAACCCTGCACCAGCGCCTCGGGCTCGCCCGCGTCATTGAAACGTACATCCAGCGCGGGAACGATGCGCTCGGGGCCGAAAATGTTCATCCATTCGGCAACGCGCTCGGGCTCGTTCACTGCAACGCTGCCGATCACCACACGCGACGCACCGGCTTCGAGCATGCGGGTAAGGCGTTCCTCGTTGCGCACGCCACCGCCGACCTGCACATCGAGTCCTTCGATGCCCGCAAGCTCGGTAACGATTCGTTCGTTATCGGTCTCGTCACCTCGCGCTGCGTTCAGGTCGACCACGTGCAGGGTATCGAGGCCCGCATCGAGCAGCCGTTGTGCATACTCGCGTGGACGCTTCGGGTAGCGCGTCACCTGCTCGTAATCGCCCTTGTACAAACGCACCACGCTGCCTTCGAACAGGTCGATTGCGGGAATGCACTTCATCGCTTCCACTCCAGGAAATTCTTCAGTAGCCGAGCACCGGACTTGCCGGAACGCTCGGGATGAAACTGTGCCGCGACGATATTGTCGCGTCCGGCTACCGCGCTGAACGCGATGCCATGCTCGCACGTGGCCAGCGTATGCTCGCCGGTTGCAGCAGCAAAACCGTGCACGAAATAGAACCAGTCGTTGCCATCGATGCCTGCCAGCACGGGATGGCCAGCAACGCTCTCCAGCTGGTTCCACCCCATGTGCGGCACCGTAACGCCCCTGCCTTCAGGAATCCTTCTCACCCTTCCCGGCAACAGGCCCAGGCATTCGACATCACCTTCATCCGAATGCTCGAACAGCAGTTGCAGGCCAAGGCAGACACCCAGCAGCGGCTTTTCGTAATCGCGAATCGCCGCAACGAGACCACCTGCTTCGAGACGTCGCATCGCATCTGCTGCAGCACCCACACCGGGCAATACCACACGCTCGCAACCGGCAAGTTCATCGGCATTGGTAACACGCTGCGCGTCGACGCCAAGTCGACGCAACGCATGTTTCACCGATGCGAGGTTGGCGCCACCATTATCGATCAGGCCCAGCTTCATCAGAGTACGCCTTTCGTGCTCGGCACCGCGTCGCCATCACGACGGAAGGCATCACGCAGGGCACGACCGGTGGCCTTGAAGCAGCTTTCCACCATGTGATGCGTGTTTTCGCCCTGCACTTCGATGTGCAAGGCCATGCGCAGCGTCTCGGCAAGCGACCGAAAGAAATGCGGCACCATCTCGGTATGCAGGCCGCCGACATTCTCGCGCGGAAACTCGCCGTCCATGATGAAATAGGGACGACCACTGAGATCGATCGTCGCCATTGCACGCGTTTCGTCCATCGGCAACAGGAAACCGAAGCGCGCAATGCCACGACGTTCACCCAGCGCCCTGTCCAGGGCCTGGCCGAGCACCAGTGCGCAGTCTTCCACCGTGTGGTGCTCGTCGATTTCAAGGTCGCCATCGCACTGCAGCCACAACGAGAAGCCACCGTGACGCGCCAGTGATTCCAGCATGTGATCGAAGAAGCCGATACCGGTCGAGATGTCCTGGGTGGAATCTTCATCGAGATTCACGCGAGCGGTAATGCGAGTCTCCTTCGTGACGCGTTCCACGCTTGCGCGGCGCGGCGCGTCGAGAAGTTCAGTGGCGATGTCATGCCAGGAAAGGCCATCGCCCTCGAAACCGGCAAGCTTGAAGGCACGGATGCCGAGGTTTTCGGCCAGCTTCACGTCGGTGTCACGGTCACCAATGACGGCTGAGCGTTCGCGATCAAAGGCATCGTTACCCCCTGCACGCAGGTATTCCATCAACAGCCCCGGCTTCGGCTTGCGGCAATCGCAGGCATCGGAATCGAAATGCGGGCAGATGAGGACATCGGAAAACTCGATGCCCTGCGAACGAAAGATTTCGACGATGAAATCCTGTGTCACACGGAAATCGGCTTCGGGAAAACTGTCGGTGCCCAACCCGTCCTGGTTGGACACCATCACCAGTTCGTATCCTGCACGGACAAGACGCTGCAATGCCGGAATCACACCTTCCACCAGTCGCACCTTGTCGATGCGGTCGACCTGGAAGTCTTCCGGTTCCCTTACCAGCGTTCCATCCCGGTCAATGAAAAGAATCTTTCGCACGTTCACTCTCCGGAAACCTGGCCGTCAATTTTTGCAAGCGCTTCGAGGAGCGCACGATTCTCGGCCGCGCTACCCACGCTGATTCGCAGGGAATTGGCGAGGCGTGGTGTATCGAAGGCGCGCACGAGAATGCCTTTCTCACGCAAGACCTTGCTGACCGCAGCTGCATCGGAGAATTCGACCAGCAGGTAGTTCGCATCGCTGGGCCAGACCTTTTTGACGGCAGGATTTCCAGCGAGTACCGCCGACAATTCATCACGCCTGGCCATGAGCTCTTTCGCGCGTCTTGCCGCAATATCCAGCGCGCCATCGGAATAGGTGCGACGTGCTGCCTGAAGTGTCGGTGTCGGCAACGGATATGGCGGCAGGACACGCTGAACCAGGTCGACCAGCGTCGCTGAACCCAGCAGGAAACCGAGCC
Source organism: Gammaproteobacteria bacterium (assembly GCA_033720815.1). Taxonomy (GTDB): domain Bacteria; phylum Pseudomonadota; class Gammaproteobacteria; order Natronospirales; family JAJUFS01; genus JAWWBS01. The sequence continues at coordinate 15,653 of JAWWBT010000044.1, forward strand.
GGGCACCCGCCAGGGCCATGCCCTTGGACGCGGTGCGCAGGACTGCGAGGTTCTCGAATTCCGGGATCAGGGTTGCGGCGGACTCCTGCGCCATGAATTCGCCATAGGCTTCATCAACAATCACGAGGGCGCGGCCGGACGCGGCCTCACACAGGCGCCGGATATCATCCAGCGGAACGGTATTGCCGGTCGGATTATTCGGCGAGCAGGCAAACACCATGCGCGTGCCGTCATCAATGGCTGCGGCGACTTCATCGACGGGGTATGAAAAATCCTCCCGCAATGGAATCTCGCGGACATCGGCACCCTGGATTCGCGCGCTGACGGCGTACATGCCGAAAGTCGGCGGCGTAACGATCACGCCATCCGCGCCGGCGCGGCAGAACGTCCGACACAATGCATCGATACCGTCGTCACTGCCTCGCGTG
>JAWWBT010000045.1:0-15893 GCA_033720815.1 Gammaproteobacteria bacterium
CTGGGTCGGGCCATACAGGCTGCTGACGAGACGGTCTGCACCGTGCCCGCTGGCACCAAGGTCGATGTCCGGATCCACCTGGCAGATCGCGATCTGGGTGATCATCTGTTTGATGGATGACACGTCGATCGGACGCTGCCGCAACAGCCTCCAGATTTCCTCGATCAGGGAATCAATGACGTGCTCGTAGCCGATGCGATCCGCGAGATGCGCCAGCAACCTGCGTGGCAGTTCTGCCAGGCGTCCCTGGGTTTCCCGCTCCGCTTCGCTCGGCGCGGTAAACAGCATCGAGAGATTGAGGGCGAGAACCTGCGTCAGGAAGTGATGCGCCTGTTCGCTGGAAATGCCTTCATGCCAGAACTCGTCACGAGCAATGGCCAGCAGGCGGAGTTCGCTCAGCGCCTCGATCACCACCGTGTAGGCTTCACGACTCTGCAGTGAGCTGCGCGTCAGGGTCGGGACGAGTATTTCCGGCTGTGCCCAGTCGGAATCGACAAAAACGCCAGCCGCCTCGATGGCTTCCGCACGCTCCTCGATCGCTTCACAACCACCGTCCATCATCAGCACACGGCGCGCCGTATCCAGCACGCGCGGCAGCTTGGCCGGCTTTGCAAACGGTTTCGCTTTTGCCAGCAACTCGACAGCGTCATCAAGTTTCGCCAGCAGGCCAGCAAGCTTGTCCTCGCTCGACTGGCCTTCCTCGGGATTCATGTTTGCAGGACTCCGTGCGTTGGTTGTGTTACGAACCCGGGCGCGAACTATACGTAGAAATCCAGTTCTTCCTGTCGCTTCAGGAGACGATGCATTTCATGCGGATCGTTGCCCTTGAAGAACACCAGGCCCCAGTGGGTACCGAAAGCGGTGCGCTTCGTCACGATCTCTTCCATCGGCGTGGTCAGTTCGTGCGACTCGAAGTACGGATGATCCTCGGTTTCTTCCGGAATCTCCAGCTTGCTCACCACGCGACGACGCGGGTACACGCCAAAGCAACCGGCATAGCCGTCTGCATCCTCGACTTCCTTCGGGAAGAATTTTTCAACTTCCTCTTCCGTGGACTTCGGATCGAAGACCAGCATCATTGCCTGGTAGGCGTTGAAGCCGTAGACACGCTCCAGCAATTCGAAGACCTTGAAGCCCGGCGGACGGTAGGCCACCTCGCCGAAGTACATGGTCCGGTCGCTGGTGACAAAGTATTCCGGATGGATCAAGCCGAACTCGATGTCGAATACCTTGATCAGTTTCTCGATCTCGCGCGTGATCTCGCCTCGATATGCCTCAAGCTCCGGCGATGCCGGCACAAACACCGAGTAACCCAGCGAAACGTATTCCGATATGTTCAGGAACTGGATCTTGCCCTTGTGAATCCAGGCCTCGACCGCAAACTCGAAACCATCGAGATGCGATTCGATCAGTGCCGGGAATTCCTCGTCGGGAATCGCATCCACATCATCCGGGGTACGGATCACGCGGTGACCAAGGCAGCCTGCCTTGTCGAATGCCTTGAAGTGAATCGGGTCATTCGGGTCACCATCGAGCTTCAGCAGCGTCTGGTTGACACGACGCAGGAAGCGAACCACGTCTTCGCGATCGTGGGCTTCCTCGAAAATACCGACACGAATGCCACCCAGCTGTGCACGGCGCTTCATCAGCGACTTGTCGCGCATCAGCATCGATTGCCCCAGCAGGCGCGGGTTGTCCAGCAGCACGGAATTGATCGCACCAGCCCACTCCACTGTTTCCTCGAACAACGGCACTGCAACATCCACGCCCATGTCCTTCAGCTTCTCTGCGATTTCGAATGAGCGTTCGTTGAGACGTTCGAAGTTCCAGGCGAGATAGGGAATATCGTGTTTCTTGCAGTACTCCTCGGCCCAGTCCGGGGCGACGACAATGTAGCGGCGGTCGAAATCTTCGGCTGCCTCGATGGCGCCGAGACTCCAGCCCAGCAATGCGATATAGCCCTTGTCGGGATTCTTCTTCATGGTGTGCGCCCCCCGTGGTCGCTGGCCCGCCGCGAGTTCTGATGCGAACGACAATCGCGTGCAGGCGTGAGTCAATGCGATTTATCGCGCTGATACCAACGACCTTACGGCGGTGCAGCCGCAACAGCAAACGCATATCGGCGCTAAATGCCGCGATTTCCGGCTTTTTGCCGAATCACGGCAAATAGCTGCGGCGGCACTGGCATGATCGCGCATTGACATACGTCATTGCGGGAAAAGCCCCGGAGCGCTTGAATAGAGGATCCTGCAGCGTGGAAAGGAGGTGTGTTGATGCATTCCTTCATGCAACAGCTTCACGAAGAGCACGCCAACGTTGCCCGGCTTCTTGCGTTCATTCGACAACAGGTCGAAGAGCTTCCGGACGATGAGCAGCCGGATTACGAGCATCTCCACCAGGTCATGCACTACCTCACGCACTACCCGGATGTCTTCCATCATCCGCGGGAGGACGCCCTGTTTGCCCTGCTCGAGAAAAAGGACCCTTCATGCCATGCAGCAGTGCGACAGCTGAAACGCGAGCACGACACCCTTGCCAGCGATGGTGACAACCTCCGGCAGCGCCTGAATGCGAAGCTGCAGGGAAAGCGCCTGCAATGGCGAACGCTCTCTCGCGAGCTGCACGAATATGCCGAACTCCTCGAAAACCACATGGAGATGGAAGAGCGGAAGGTCTTTCCCCTCGCAAAGCTGCTGCTGACCGAAAGGGAATGGGACGACATCGCCGCGAAGCTCCGCAAGCGCCAGGACCCCATATTCGGTGAATCGGCAACATCGCCCTACGCGAGCCTGTTGAACGAGATCGAGCGCGGTTCCAGCCGTCACTGACCTTCTGGATGCCGGAACGCCGCTGGGCTACCATCGCGGCGTCATTCCAGCGGAGAACACCATGCATCAGAAGAGCCTCGCCAATGGCGCTACAGGGGGATTCCTGCTCGCCCTCCTCACTGCCATCATTGCCAGCGTGGGTAGCGGGCTTTCCTACCAGTCGGCGGAAATTCTCGGGATGCTGGTGATGTTCGGCGGCGCGCTCCTGACACAGGGTTATGCCTTGTGGAAGACGCCGGATGCCATGCAGGGTGATTTCCAGCACCGCCTCAAGGCCGTGCTCGCCGCGACGATCAGCATGTGCCTCGTCTACGGTCTCGTGCTCTACGTTCATTACGCCCTGCTCGACCCGGATTACCTGCAGGAATTCTTCACGCACTATCGCGAGGAAATCCTTGCTGCGGCAGGCAGCCCGGAAGACCGCGCAGCCCGCCTTGAATTCATCGAACAGAATCGTGATTTCATGCTGGATCCGTTCAAGCAGGCCATGCTGATGGCGGGAACCCTGCTTGGAATCAGCGGGCTTGGCGCGCTGCTTGTCTCCGCGCTGTTGAAACGAACGGCACAGTAGGCTTCATCATGCAGGAAGGGCGGTGTCACCACCGCCCTCCTACACCGTTCTCAGTGATCCCGGTCCTTGCGCTGCTCCTGCACGACTCTCCTGTCATCCTCGAAGATGCCACGCAACTCATCGGCCGCCTGTCGCGCTGACTGCATGAATTCCTGGCTGTCATGATGAACGGCATGCTGGCGCACCAGCGAGACCTCATCATGCTCGCGAAACTTGTCGACCAGCCTGCGTGCTTCCTGTACCGGCATATCCAGGCTGGCAAGGACTTCTTCGGCCATTCGCAACGCGGACCACTGTGTTTCCCGCACCAGCCACTCAACTCCAAGGTCCATCAGGAGATGGGCATGCTTGCGGTTACGGGCGCGTGCAAGGATTTTCAGTTTCGGGTGCTGTTTCTTCAGTAATCGCGCAATCTTCAACGACGCTTCCATGTCATCCACCGCAATGACAAAGACCTTCGCCTCTCCTGCCTTCGCGGCGTGCAACAGGTCTTCGCGCGAAGCATCGCCGTAATGCACACGGTTGCCGAACCGTCGTACGACATCAACCTGGTCGGATGAAATATCGAGTGCAGTAAATGGAATATCCAGCGTGCGCAACAGGCGACCGGTCATCTGGCCGAACCGTCCGAAGCCGGCGATGACCACCGGGCTTGCGGGCTCGTCGATATGGTCATACTCACGCTGGCTGGCCTTCGCGAGTCGCGGTAACACCAGGGCATTCAGTAGCCCATAAAGCAGTGGCGTGGAGACCATCGACAGGGTAACGGCAAGCACCAGCTGTTCGCTGCTTTCTGCCGCCAGCAGGCCTGCCTGGCCTGCCGCACTGAACAGCACGAAACCGAATTCACCGCCCTGCGACAGCACGACCGTGAAGCGCAATCCCGTGTCCAGCGACATCCTGCTGTAGATCGCGATGACAGCCAGCACCGCAAGCTTCGCAATGACGAGCAGGGCCGCGATGCCGGCAATCAGCAGCGGCTCCGATGCCAGGAGGGAAAGGTTGGCCGACATGCCGACCGACATGAAGAACAGGCCGAGCAACAACCCCTTGAACGGTTCGATATCCGCCTCGAGCTGGTGACGGTATTCCGAATCGGCAAGAAGGACACCGGCGGTAAAGGCCCCCAGTGCCATCGAGAGACCGAGTGTTTCCATGATGACCGAAATCCCGACCACCACCAGCAACGCCGCCGCCGTTGATACCTCGCGTAACCCCGAGCTGTTTACAAGGCGCAGGCCATGCCTGAGGAGGAAGCGCCCGACCACCACGATGCCGCCGAAGATACCGAGCACCAGCAGGCTATCGAGCAGCATGTCGAGCGGCGTCCCCTGGTCGGCACCGGCCAGCAGCGGGACCAGGGCGATGAGGGGTATGACGGCAAGGTCCTGGAACAGCAAGACCGCAAAGCTCGCGCGACCATGCTGCATTGGCAACTCGTCGCGTTCCGCCAGCAATTGCAGGACGAATGCGGTCGACGAGAGTGCCAGCCCGAAACCGACGACGATGCCGGCGCCAAGGTCACCAAGCCACCAGGTCGCAATGGCGGCAAACAGGGTGCCGGTGATCATCACCTGTCCCCCGCCCTGCGTCAGCAGTGAACGTCGCAGTACCCAGAGGCGGGATGGCTGCAACTCGAGGCCGATGATGAACAACAGCAGGACCACGCCGAATTCCGCAATATGCAGCAAGGCATCCGGATCGCTGAACAGCCCCATCACCGAGGGGCCAACGACAATACCGGCAACCAGGTAACCCAGTACCGAACCAAGGCCAAGTCGCCGGAAGATCGGCACCGCAATCACTGCGGCAAGCAGCAGGGCAACGAGGCTGTGCAGGATGTCGGTCATTGATGGGTCCCGGTTATCGTGTCAGAGCGCGACGCGCTTCACGGTGACGTTCGAATCGTTCTTTCCGCGAAGCTGGAATTCGACAACCTGTGGTTCACCGACTTCCCCTGCAAAGCCCGCATGGTAGAGCGTGCCCTCGACATGTTGCAGGCTCGTCACTTCCTCGGCGCTACTGCCGTGCAGGACGGCGCGCATGTCGATTTCATTGGCATCCCAGAGTCCGCCGGGAACAACCGGGCATCCGCACAGCATGCCCACATCCACCACAACGGATACGCCGTCGGTCATTTCGAGATTCTTCACCTGCACGAAATAGCCGAGCAGTTCGATCACTACCCTGCCGTCACCGCTCTGGTGCTCTCCCGGCATCAACCACGTCGTCGTACTCGCGCGAGCCTGGTCGGCCATATCGGCATCCAGCGGACCGCTGGCCGTGATGGCGATATGCCGCGGGCCCTCGATATCCAGCGTTGCAGTAAACGAGGCCGCACCTTCACTGGTGACCGGCCGCCAATGCGGCTGCGCCTTCTTCATGATCAGGCCGGTATCGCCGGTACCACCTTTCGTAATGCCTTCGGCCAGGACCGCCCCGGTTTCTGCATCGGAAATGGTGATTCGTGCGCCACCGGTGCCGTCACCGATGAACTTCGCACCATGTGCCAGCGCAGATACCTCGAGCTGGGTCGGCTCTGCCGATACCAGTGGCGCAATGAACATCGACATCGCGATGAGACTTATTGTCAAAAGCGTGCGCATAACCTGCTCCCTTTAATCATCCGAACATGTGATTGTCATGTCTTCATCATGATTCATGGTGAGAATCATGCAACCAAATATAGGTTCCCGGCATCTAACTGGTAGCAATCGAGCAATTCGTTCCGCTTCCAGGACGGGGCGACAGGAGGCGCATCATGTGGCTACGACCCGATATCGCAAAGGCAATGCTGCTTGTCGGCCTGGTGCTCTCCGTTGTCGCCATGGGTGGCGAGGAAGCGACTCGTTATGTCGTCGAGACCACGACACCGATCGAGCGGACCGCCGACGACGGTGCCGGCATGGTGACCAGGCTCGACGTCGACAGTAACTGCGTACGCTGAACCTACTGCGGGGCCACCCTGTCCTGCACCCGCTTCATCATCAGCGGCAGCGTCATCACGCAGGCGATCATCACCCAGCCCGCAATCTCGATATTTCCCAGCGAACCATCCGGCCTTTCCACCAGTATCCAGGTCGATGCAGCTGCGGCAACACCCGCGCTCATGTGCTGGGTTGCGGATTGCACTGCAAGGAATGATGCCCGGCGCGCGGGTGGCGGTACCTTGGATAACAACGCCTGTGCCGCAACACCGCGGATGGACACCGAACCCATCAGCCAGACGAAGATGAGCATTACCGGCATGCCTATCGGTTCGATGAAGGCGATCACCATCAGCAGGCTCAGCAACAGGCTCGATACCCACGCCACCTTCACCGACCCGATGTTGTCGGTAAACCGGCCCGCAACCTGCATGATGAGGAAACTCACCGCACCACCGACCATGTACAGCATGCCGATCTGGTCGCGCGGGTAATCCAGGTTGAGCTGGAAATACGCCGAAAGGTGTGGAAACAGCATGAAGCCGCTGAACATCATCAGCGCAACGAACACCATGCTCTCACGTACCTCGGGGCGCCACAGGAATTCGAGCAGGGGGCCCTGTGCCTTGAGATCATCCAGGTGGCCGCGCATGCGCGGTATGCGCCACGCAACGAACAGGGTGAGCAACAGGCCGGCACTGCCGAGCACGATGAACGGCGCCTCCCAGGAATACCATCGCGCCAGGGCCAGCCCGAATGGCACTCCGAGCACCGATGCCGCCGAAAATGCACCCATCGCATAACCCATTGCCTTGCCGCGCCGTTCCACCGGTACGGCGTCGATCAGTACCGACATAGCCAGGGACGTCGCGGGACCACCGAAGAATCCTGCCGCCATGCGGGCGATGAACAGGGTCGTGACATCCCACGCGAGGGACGCCGCCATGGTCGCCAGTGAAAGGCCACCGATGGCAACAATCAGGGCAGGCTTGCGATCGAAACGATCCAGGTACTTGGCAGACAGCACCGCGACGATCGCCGCGGCCATGGTGTAGGCGCCCGCGATCACACCGATATACGACACGTCCATGCCAAGGGCACGCGCAAAGTCTGGCCCGAGCGGCATGACCATCATGAAATCGGTGATGTTGATGAACTGCAGCGCGGTGACCAGCGCGATGATCTGCCCCTCCGGCAGCTTGCGGTCACTGCTCATGCCTGTTCGCCCCGTACATGCCCCGCCTTTTCGTTGGTAAGGAAATGGCCCGGCAGCGCCGGGCCATCGTGACTCGATCCAGGCCTGGTTCTATCCGGCCAGGCGCCCCGCCGAATAATCGCGCAATGCCTGCTCGATTTCCTCGCGGGTATTCATCACGAACGGTCCGTACTGTTCGATCGGTTCGTTGAGCGGTCGAGCGGCAAGCACCAGCAAGCGCGCACCGTCGTCGCCCGCTTCGAAGTGCAGCGTATCGCCCTTGCCGAACACGCCCGCATTACCCGCAGCGATGTCCCTGTGGCCACCTGCGGCAGCGACGTTGACCACACCCTCATAGACATAGATGAAGGCGTTGCGTTCATCATTGACCGGCAAATCGGCAGAACTGTTCCCGTCCATGCGAAGATCCAGGTACAAGGGATCCGTGGTAATGCCATGCACGGCGCCCTTCGTGCCATCGAACTCGCCCGCCACCAGCTTGCCGCTCCAGCCGTCACCGGAAATGTCCGGAATCTCGCTCGCCGGGATGTCGCGATACGACGCCGGCTTCATCTTTTCCCTGGCCGGCAGGTTGATCCACAGCTGGAAGCCGTGCATCAGGCCATCTTCCTGCTCCGGCATTTCGGAATGGATGATGCCGCGTCCCGCAGTCATCCACTGCACGCCGCCCGATTCCAGCAGGCCGGAATTGCCGAGATGGTCCTCGTGGCGCATGCGGCCGTCGAGCATGTAGGTCACCGTCTCGAAGCCACGATGCGGGTGTGGCGGGAATCCGGCGATGTAGTCATTCGCGTCGTCCGACCGGAATTCGTCAAGCATCAGGAACGGGTCGACGCGCGCGGTCGGCCCGCCGCCCAGGCTGCGTTTCAGTTTTACCCCGGCACCGTCGGAGGCCGCGCGGCCGGGAATCAGGGTCTGCAGTTCACGAATCTTCATCGCTCTTCTCCTGGTGAAGCCACAGCGGCGTCACCCTTACTGGTCAACGACAAGCCGGATCAATCCGGCTTGAGTAATTCCATCAGTTCGCCCGGGTAGTCGGTCTCGATGCCGTCCACGCCCCAGTCGATCATTTCCTGCATCAGCTCGCGTTCGTGCACGTTCCAGGCGATTACCTTGTACCCGGCCGCCTGCGCCTCGATAACGAAATCGCGATCGAGAAAGGTCGAGTGCACCTGCAACCATTCCTCTGGAACCTCCAGCACATCGACGAAGCGCGGTTGCTCGTCGATGACGAGGTTCATCCAGCCGATTTCCGTCACGAACACGTAAAGCTTCGGGTACTCCGGCGCGAGCTTCTCGAGCTCGACAAGAATGTCGCGTTCGAAGGCCTTCAGGATGACCTTCTCCACCGGCAAGCCGCTTGCCCGCACCGCCTCGACCACCGCCTGTTCGAAGCCGTCGCCACCGTCCTTCAGCTCGACGATTAGGATGCTGTCGCCCGGGTGCTGCGCGACCAGCGCCAGCGCTTCAGAAAGCCGCGGAATCGGTTCGCCGGCAAAACGCTCATCGAACCAGTTACCGGCATCCAAGGCCCGCAGCTGTTCCCAGGTGAAATCCGAGACCTCGCCTTCACCGTTCGTCGTCCGTTCGAGATCCTCGTCGTGGATCAGTACCGGCACGCCGTCCGCGCTGCGGCGGATATCGATTTCAATCGCGGGACTGTTGATATCCAGCGCCGCCCGGATCGCCGCCAGGGTGTTCTCGGGTGCCAGGGTCGGCGCGCCACGGTGTGCGATCACCAGCGGCGGTTCGCCATCCGGATTGCGCGGTGGCTCTTTCGCGCAGGCCGCCAGTGGCAGGCACAATCCAATAAGGAAAAGGAGCTTTCTCATGCACGAAATTCTAGCAGATATTGTCCGAGTTCGGACTTCTTTTGTAGCGTGAGCGGCGAGAATCGGGCCCAGGATACCCCCTCTGCCGCGTGGAACGGTCTAGAGACCGCTTTTACTATTAATCGTAACTCATTGTTTTTCCGTTTATTGAGACTTCACGTGAAACTGGACAATTGACACATATACCCCTAGGGGGTATATTCCTGGCATGAAAAAGCACCCTGACCACAGTGAACAGCTGAAACGCATCGCCCGTGCCCGCGGCCAGCTTGATGGCGTGAGCCGGATGATCGATGAGGGTCGTTATTGCGTGGACATCCTCACGCAGCTCCGCGCAGCGCGATCCGCCCTGCGGGCGGTTGAAGATGCCGTGCTGAAGACGCACGTCCAGCACTGCGTGAAGGACGCACTCGAGGGCGGTGATGAAGCGGACGCCCGGGCCCGGATCGACGAGCTCACTGACGTCCTGACCCGCTACAGTCGCTAGGCAATGACACCCACTCCCCTGCCCCGTTCGTTGGGCAGACCCGACAGTCGCCATTCATCGACGGAGGCCGCATGAGCCAGCACCCGGATCACACGCACCACCAGGAACATCACTGCTGCCACTCGAAGCATGGGGACGAACCTGTCCAGCCGAGCGGCGACAAGGCGTATTACTGCCCGATGTGCCCGGGCCAGGAATCCGACGAACCCGGTACCTGCCCGAAATGCGGCATGGCGCTGGAAAAGGCCAGCGCGCTGCCGGAAACGAAAACCGAATACACCTGCCCCATGCATCCGGAAATCGTGCGTGACGAGCCCGGCGACTGCCCCATCTGCGGCATGGCGCTCGAGCCGCGGACGGTGACACTGGAAGAATCCAACCCGGAGCTGGATGACATGAGCCGCCGCTTCTGGGTGAGCCTGCCGCTCGCCGGTGCGGTGCTGTTTCTTGCCATGGGCAGGATGCTGCCCGGAATCGGGCCATGGCTCGCCGATACCATCCCGCATGGCATCGCTCAGTGGCTGGAACTCGTGCTGGCGACCCCGGTGGTGCTGTGGTGCGGCTGGCCGTTCTTCCAGCGTGGCTGGAATTCTGTCCGAAGCATGAACCTGAACATGTTCACGCTGATCGCGCTCGGTGTCGGCGTGGCCTACCTCTATTCGCTGGTCGCAGTCCTCGCACCAGGCATCTTCCCGCCCAACCTTCGGGATGCCCACGGCAATGTCGGAGTGTATTTCGAAGCCGCTGCCGTCATTGTCGCGCTGGTGCTGATGGGCCAGGTCATGGAGCTGCGAGCGCGGTCGAAGACCAGCCAGGCCATCAAGGCGCTGCTCGGGCTTGCGCCGAAAACCGCCCGCCGCGTCAATGACGACGGCAGCGAGGAAGACGTGCCGCTGGACCAGGTACAGTCCGGTGACCGCCTGCGCGTTCGACCTGGCGAAAAGGTGCCGGTGGATGGGCGCGTGATTGACGGCCGCTCGAATGTCGATGAATCCATGATCACCGGTGAACCCGTCGCCGTCGAGAAAACCGAGGGTGACACCGTCATCGGCGCGACGGTCAACGGCAACGGCTCGCTGACCATCGAAGCCGAGAATGTCGGTGCGGATACCCTGCTCTCGCGCATCGTGCAGATGGTGGCCGACGCACAGCGTTCGCGGGCGCCAATCCAGAACCTCGCTGACGAAGTGGCGAAGTATTTCGTTCCGGCAGTTGTCGTGGCCGCGGTGATTGCCTTCCTCGCCTGGTATGTCTTCGGCCCCGAGCCGCGCCTGGCCTACGCCGTGGTCAACGCAGTCGCGGTGCTGATCATTGCCTGCCCCTGCGCACTGGGCCTCGCCACGCCGATGTCCATCATGGTGGCTTCCGGGCGCGGCGCGAACATGGGCGTGCTCTTCCGCAATGCCGAGGCGATCGAGACCCTGCGCAAGGTTGACACCCTGGTAGTCGACAAGACCGGCACGCTCACCATGGGCAAGCCGACGCTGGTCAGCGTTGATACCGCCATCGACGAAAACGCATTCCTCACCTCAGCGGCCTCACTCGAGCGTGCCAGCGAACACCCGCTGGCAGCAGCGATTGTCGAGGGTGCCGAGCAGCGCGGTGCGACACTTTCGAAAGTCGAGGATTTCGATTCCGTCACCGGCAAGGGTGTCAGTGGTCGCGTGAACGGCCAGCGCGTGGCACTCGGCAACCGCAAGCTGATGGAAAGCCTGGACATCGATACGCAGGAATTCTCGCAGAAGGCTGACGAACTGCGGGCCGAAGGCCAGACGGTGATGTTCGTCGCCATCGATGATTCGCTGGCCGGAATCCTCGGCGTGGCCGACCCGATCAAGGACACCACCGCCGAAGCCATCAGCAGCCTGCATGCGGACGGCATCCGCATCGTGATGCTGACCGGTGACAATGAAACCACGGCACGGGCAGTCGCCGAAAAGCTTGGCATCGATGACGTCTTCGCAGACGTATTGCCGGACCAGAAAGCCGACAAGCTGAAACAGCTGCAGGCTGAAGGTCGCGTCGTTGCCATGGCCGGCGACGGCATCAATGACGCCCCTGCCCTCGCACAGGCCGAAGTCGGTATCGCGATGGGCACCGGTACCGATGTGGCAATGGAATCGGCTGGCGTGACGCTGGTGAAAGGTGACCTGAACGGCATCGTGCGGGCGCGCAAGCTGTCGACTGCAACGCTGCGCAACATCAAGCAGAACCTGTTCTTCGCCTTCGTCTACAACTCTGCAGGCGTGCCGGTCGCCGCGGGCGTCCTCTACCCCTTCTTCGGCATCCTGCTCAGCCCGATGATTGCCGCCGCGGCAATGAGCTTCAGCTCCGTGTCCGTGATTGCGAATGCACTGCGCCTGAACCGGGTAAAGATCGGCTGATTGCCACGGGCTCCTGCGAATTCGCCACGCAACGTGAAAGGGCCGCAAAATGCGGCCCTTTCACCTTCACGCTTCTACTTTCGCGCTTCAAAGGCACTAACCACCCAGGCCACGCATGTCCTTCGGCAAGAGCTCGCGGATTTCCTCGACCTTTTCATTGGTAATGCGCTGGTGCAATTCGCCTTTCACGCAGGACGTCAATTGCTTGCCCATCTCGCCGCGCAGCAGGCCGAGGAATCCCGGCTCGGCAATCACGTAGAGCAGTTCGAGTTCGCCTTTCGCACGCAGCTTTTCCAGCCGCTTTGCCAGGTCCTTCGCAAACACGGCACGCTGGCGATCGTGTTCGTCATAGTCTTCGCCGTAGGCATGACGCCGTTCGCCAGTCGCCCCACTGTTGCCGCGCCCGCGTGTATCGGTGACAAGTTCGCGTTCAGGCAAACGAGCGTCCGGGTTGGCGATGTCCTTTCGTTCAATCAACGGGCCAGTACGTTTCTCCGCCTGGAACAGGCGCGCCCGAACGCCATCCGCCACGACAATCCAGATCTTTTCCATATGACACCTCCGCGAAAAAGCGATTCTTTTCAGCTTGCGGTACCGGTCGCCGTCACTGGCGGCGAAGCACCCAGCCATTCTGCAATCCAGTCGGTTTCGATAAGCCCTGCGCCACGCTCCAGCAGTGCTGCAGCCTGGGCCGGCTCGTCCACCTCGTACAGCACCCAGGTCCACGGCCCGCGCCAGAATGCCTCTCCGGTTTCCGGCAAGTGTCGTGCGCTGGTGAACAGGAATTCCGCGCCAAGCTGCCGCGCGGTCGAGTAATGCTTTTCGTGCCAGGGTTCGAACAGCCAGCCAGTGCGCAGCCCGGCCTCGCGCGCCAGGCGCACGATGCGGATTTCCTCGGACAGGAACACGAGCTGGCGCCGCTGCAGGGTGTCCGGCATGGCATTCAGCATGGCCGCAAGCGCATGGCGACAGCGCAGGCGCGAAAGGCCTTCGCGCTTGATGTCCATGAAGGCGGTGACCTGCGGGAATTCGGCGAGCAGCTGCAGCATGCAGTGCAGCGTCGGCAACGGGGATTCCGGGAAACTGGTGCCGAACCGTGCCGGCTCGCCGACATGCAATCGCCGTAGTTCCTCCGCGGGCATTTCATGCACCAGGCCACTTCGCCCGGTTGTCCGCGCCGTACTCTCATCGTGCAGGACAATGGGTATGCCATCGCGGCTGAACTGCACGTCGAATTCGACCTGCAGGGCGCCCGCCGCAATCGCGGCCTGCATGCCCGGCAGCGAGTTCTCCGGATAACGTCCCGGGTAGCCGCGATGTGCGACCAGCCTTTCCGGAGGTAGTGTCACGGCGTCCGTCATCAGCGCGCCTCCAGCGGGCGGTCTTCCATCCATGCGTCAAGCGCATCCCGGAAAGCCTGGGGGCTTTCGAGCAAGGCTTCGGCGGCTGCGAACAAGGGAAATTCGTCCGTCGCCGGATCGAGCCGCTCGCGCAGGCAACGCAGCGAGTGGAAACCTTCGCCGCGAATGTTTTCCCCTTCGGTGCCTGTCTTCGAATGATCACCCCGTGCAAGCGCCCTGCCCGCCTCGTGATGATGCGAGCCATCGCTGGTTGCCGTGGTGAAGAGGTCGCCAGCGCCGCTCAGCCCCGTGAGCGGGGACCCTCCGGAGCCGAGTTTCGCACCCAGCCCACGCATTTCCTCCAGTGCATTGGCGAACAGCGCGCCGCGCAGGTTGTCGCCCAACCCGAGCTCGGCAGCAGCACCAATCACCGGCACGTAGATATTCTTGGCCACCGCCGCCCAGGCTGCAGACCACGGGTCGCTCGCTCGGCGCAGGCGAAGGTGCGTTCCGTTGAAGACGTCACGAGCGGCCTGCCAGGCCGCTTCGCTCAGTGCCGCCACATCGGCAAAACCATGCTGCCCTGCCTGCAGTTCCTCGCCGATCATCGGTCCATAGATCCCGGCAACACTATCGTCACCGAGTGCTTCACGCAGGATTTCCAGTGGATGGCGCGCCTCGGCAGTAATGCCCTTGGCAATGGTGAACACGGTGGCATTGCTCGTGAGTTCCGGGGCAATGCGTTCGGCAATTTCCTCGACAGCCGCTGCGGGCACGGCAAGGATCACGGCACGTGCCGCTTCAACGGCCTGCTCGAGGGGCTGGTTTTCTTCACCGCTGTCGAGGTTCTTGTCCCATATGGTGGTGCTGGCTCGTCCAGCGAGCAGCTTCTCGAAACTCTTGCCCATTTCCCCGTAGCCAAGGATGGCGATCCGCATGCGGCCCTCTCCGATGCTTTTCTATCAGCGTAGCAGGCTGCACGTGCCGCATTGCAATGGGTAGACTGGATGTACAGTGGATCAGGAAACGTAACCGCATGGCCCGTATCATCTTCGTCCCCGGCAAGAACCCCAAGCCGCCACCGACGGATCACCGTCGCGCCCTGTGGCGCTGCCTGGTCAATGGCGTCCGCCGCGTGAATCACGACCTCGCTGACTCGCTGGAGAGCTCCGCGGACAGTTTCCGGCTGGTGAGCTGGAATCACGATTTCTACGGGGAGGATACCCGTATCGAGGACGACCGGCCCTGGATCGAACACCTGCTCCAGAAACATGGCCCCACCGCAGAAGATATCGAGGATGCGAACAGCTGGAACAAGCGACTGACGGCATTCAGCTACAGCCTGGCGGATCGCTTTCCCTGGCTGATCAACCTGGTTGCCGATGAGGCAGCCCGCTCTACCATCCGGGAAACCCATCGGTATTTCGCGAATCTTGACGGGGCGGCCGAGAGGATTCACGAAAAGCTCCTGGCCGAGCTGCAACCGGCGCTTGCCTCCGGCGAACCGGTGCTGCTCATCGGCCATAGCCTGGGTTCAGTAATTGCCTGGAACGTGTTGTGGCTGCTGACTCACCGGGAGGGATGCCGCGAGAACGTCGATCACCTGCTGACACTCGGCAGCCCGCTGGGAATGCGCTTCGTGCAGAGGCGCCTGCTGGGCAACGATCATGAACACCTTGGCCGGTACCCGGCGTGTATCAATCACTGGACGAATATCGCCGCCGTCGGTGACCTGACTGCGCTTGACGAATACGTGCATGATGACTTTGCGGAAATGCTGTCCTTGAAACTGGTAGACGACATCAATGAAAAACATGGCCGCATCTACAATTTCTATCGCGATGATGACGGCCTGAATCCCCATCGTTCCTATGGCTACCTTGCCAACCCGGTTGTGGGCCAGGTCATCGCCAGCTGGTGGTATCACCACGGCAAGCCCCGAGGCTGAGGACTCACCCGCCTCGGGGCCGGAATGCTGCGTCCACGAAGACCGACGGTGCTTCCCAGGGATGCGCATCACGTAATGCACCCAGCACCCGCTCCAGCACGCTCTCGTCGTGTGGAATCGCGAGCACCAGCCAGCTCGATGCCTCCTCGTGCAGCTCACCGATACGTCCCCGCGTCGGGTTAGCCCCCGCGAGCGGACGAAACCGTTCCCGCACCCCGTCGATGATCCAGTGCACGCTGTCGTAGCGGCCATCCCCGAGCAGCACGACCCGCTGCACGGCGGCGACCACCTCGTCGACGTGATCGACCGGGATGCAGCAACTGATCCGGTACAGGGGTTCGAGCAGGGAATCTTTCGTCA
>JAWWBT010000046.1:0-15854 GCA_033720815.1 Gammaproteobacteria bacterium
GGCCATGTGCATGGTATTCATCCGTTTCAGGTATTCAGAAAAAACAGTATATCAACGCCCTGACACGGTAACAGTGCCGGGCGTCACCGTTCAGACCCCGTACTGCTGCCGGTAATCGCGCATCGCCGCCAACGTCTCCGGATTCGACGCGGAATCTTCCAGCATGGCGATCAGGTCGCCCAGGCCGGCGATGCTGGCGACCTGCATGCCGGTGTCCTTTTCCACCTGCTGCACTGCCGAAAGCTCGCCGCTGCCTTTCTCCTGGCGATCCAGCGCGATCACCACACCGGCAGGCGTTGCTCCCGCCCCTTCAATGATCTCCACCGATTCGCGGATTGCCGTGCCCGCCGTCATCACGTCGTCCACGCACAGAACGCGGCCTTCGAGCGGTGCACCGACGAGGTTGCCGCCCTCGCCATGGGCCTTTGCTTCCTTGCGATTGAAGCAGTAGGGCACGTCGATGCCATGGTTGTCGGCGAGCGCTGCAGCGGTCAGCGTGGCGAGTGGAATGCCCTTGTAGGCCGGGCCGAAGATCATGTCGAACTCGATGCCGGATTCCACCACTGCCTGCGCGTAGAAACGGCCGAGCTTCGCCAGGTCCGAACCCATGTTGAACAGGCCGGCATTGAAGAAATACGGGCTCTTGCGGCCGGATTTCAACGTGAATTCGCCGAACTTGAGGACGTTGCGGTCGAGGGCGAATTGCAGGAATTCCTGGCGGAAGTCGTTCATTTCTGGCGTCTCCGGTCGCGTCTGAAATCGGGTCCGGTATGATACACGCTTCGTTTTTCACGCGGAATCGAGCAGGAGAGGCATGAAGATCACTTCGGTCAACGTCAACGGCATTCGCGCGGCAGCGCGCAAGGGTTTCTTCGACTGGCTGCATCGCGAAAAGCCGGACGTGGTGTGTATCCAGGAAACCAAGGCGCAGGAATGGCAGCTCACCGATGACATCTTCAAGCCGGAGGGTTATCACTGCACCTACCACGATGCCGAGAAGAAGGGCTACTCCGGTGTGGCGATCTATTCGCGTCACGAACCGGACAAGGTGATCGAGGGCCTCGGCTGGCCGCACTTCGACGCCGAAGGTCGCTACATCGAATACCGTTTCGGTTCCCTGTCCGTCGTGTCGCTGTACATGCCTTCGGGTTCCTCGAAGGAAGAGCGCCAGCAGGTGAAGTTCGATGTAATGGACGAGTTCATGCCGCTGCTGCAGAAGTACCGCAAGCGCAATCGTGAGTACGTGATCTGTGGCGACTGGAACATCGCGCACACGAAGAAGGACATCAAGAACTGGCGCGGTAACCAGAAGAATTCAGGCTTCCTGCCGGAAGAACGCGAGTGGATGACCCGGCTTTTCGGTGAAGCCGGCTGGGTTGATGGCTTCCGCGTGGTCAACCAGGAAGACGAGCAGTACACCTGGTGGTCGAACCGGGGCCAGGCCTGGGCCAACAACACGGGGTGGCGTATCGACTACCATGTTGTCACTCCGGGGCTGGCGGAAAAGATTACCGACGCCGATATCTACACCGACGAGCGTTTCTCTGACCACGCGCCGCTGACACTCGAATACGACGTAAAGATCGAGGATTTCCGCTGAAATGAACCTGGTGCGCGAGGACAAGGCAGGGCATAGCTGGCGCGAGGCCTTCTCGGTCTACCTGCATCGCCGCGTCATCGTGATGCTGTTCCTGGGTTTTTCCTCGGGCCTGCCATTGCCGCTTGTCTTCTTCACGTTCACCACCTGGCTACGTGACGCGGGCGTCGATCGCACCTCGATCGGTTTTCTCAGTGCCGTCGGCCTCGCCTATGCGGTGAAGGTGTTCTGGGCGCCGGTTGTCGATCGCCTGCAGCTGCCTTTCCTGACCTCACGGTTCGGGCAGCGACGTGGCTGGATGCTGTTCGCGCAGTCACTGGTAATGACGGGCCTGGTCATCATGGCCGTCTCGAATCCGCAAACCAGCATCCTGCAACTGGCGATGGCTGCGACGCTGGTCGCTTTCTCATCGGCCACGCAGGACATCGCTATCGATGCCTATCGCATCGAGGCGGTAGACCCGGATCGCCAGGGTGCGATGGCCGCAACCTATATCTACGGTTATCGCATCGCGATGATCGTGGCAGTTGCCGGCGTGCTTTACGTTGCCGAATTCCTGTCGTGGCCGCTCGCGTATTTCGCCATGGCGATCTGCATGCTGGTTGGCGTCGTTACCGTCCTTTTCATCGACGAGCCCGATCGGCAGATTTCGCCATTGACGCGCGAACTCGAAGAAAAGATGGCACGTGCGGTTGCCGCCGACCCGAATGCGAATTCCCTGTGGAAACGCCTTGAAGCCTGGTTTGTCGGCGCGGTTGCCGGACCGTTCGCGGATTTCTTTGCGCGCAACGGCTGGCGTGCACTGTTCATCCTCGCGCTGGTCGGTGTGTACCTGATGAGCGATTACCTGCTCGGCATCATGGCCGGGCCGTTCTACATCGACATGGGTTATTCGAAGATCGAGATCGCGAACGTCGCCAAGCTGTTCGGTATCGCAGTGACCATTATCGGTGCGGGTATCGGCGGCGTCCTGGTCGTTCGCTACGGCGTGATGCGCATGCTGTTTCTTGGTGCGGTATTGCTGGCGGTGACCAATCTCGGTTTCGCCTGGCTCTCGGCATCGGGTGAAGCGGAAACCTGGCGCCTCGCCGTAGTGATTTCCCTCGACAACCTCTCCGGCGGCATCGCGAACGTCGTGTTCATTGCCTACATGTCCGGCCTGACGAATACGGCATACACGGCGACGCAATACGCGCTGTTCAGTTCCCTGATGAAGGTGCCCGGCAAGGTTGCCGGACTGTTCTCGGGCGTCCTGGTTGATACCTATGGCTATACCGAATTCTTCATTGTCGCTGCAGCGAGTGGCATTCCCGCCATCCTGCTGGTGGCATACCTGATGAAGACCGCAACGAAAGAAGAGAAGAAGGCGTTCCAATGACCGACAAGCACGATATCTGCAGCATTGACGATATCCCCGATCCGGGCTCGAAGGAATTCGTCATCGGGGAAGGCCAGTCTGCCTGGTACGGCTTCGTGGTAAAGAAGGATGGCGAGGTCTTCGCCTATGCGAATACCTGTCCGCACACCGGCGCGATGCTCAACTGGGCGCCGGACCGTTTCCTGACCAAGGCGGGCGATCGCATCATGTGCGGCGTGCACGGTGCGATCTTCGAGATCGAAACGGGTTACTGCGAGATGGGTCCGTGCAAGGGCCAGTCGTTACGCGACATGCAGGTCAGTGTGGAAGATGGTCGTGTGATGGTTCATCACTGACCTTCATTCGACGCGTTCTAGAAACTCCAGCGCCGTGGTCCAGTCTTCACCCGGCATGTCACCCAGGTCCATGCCGTAATCCTCGCGCTCGATATCGAGTGAGCCGGAATAGTCTTCGGGTGGCTCCACGGCTTCCATTGGCGTATCCCACCACATGTCGAGATCCAGCTCTTCGATGTTGCCATCAAAGTACTGGATTTCGACCGTGGCGTCGTCGTCATCAAGGGCAACGACTTCGAATACGTTACCGCTGATGTCGCGATACCAGGAACCGATCAGCGGGCGGACATGCTCGATGTCTTCCATGCGCCTGCTCCCGAATGGTTCGGGTGATATGATCACCCGGTGGCTTTAACAACGTCGCTTTCAGTGACGTTTCACCACTAGTAATAGACCCCTCATTCGATGCGCGCAAGCGCTGCAATTTACGGGGAAAACGCGTGAGTTTAGAGCAGCTAATCAATCTCTTCGTTGTGCTTTTCGTGGTCATTGATCCGATTGGTACTGCGCCTATTTTCGGTGCGTTGACGCGCGGCGGTTCCGCTTCCTATCGGCGTCATATGGCTGTAAAGGGCATCTTGCTGGCGAGCGGCATCATGCTGTTCTTTGCGTTCACCGGCGACTACCTGCTCGCCACGCTGGGAATTTCGGTCCCTGCTTTCCGCATCGCCGGTGGCCTGTTGTTGTTCCTGGTCGCAATCGACATGGTCTTTGCGCGCCAGTCCGGCCTGCGTTCGGCAACGGTACGCGAGCAGGAAGAGGCGCGCTTCAAGGAAGACATCTCGGTATTCCCGCTGGCGTTCCCGCTGCTTGCCGGCCCGGGTGCACTGACGACCATCCTGCTGCTTGCCGGTGATGCGGGTGGGGATTCGGTGAAATTCTGGGCGATGCTTGGCGTACTGGGGTTCGTGCTGCTGCTGGCGCTCGTATCGCTGCTGTTGTCCGGGCCGTTGATGAAGCTGCTGGGCGAAACCGGCGCAAACGTGATCGACCGAATGCTCGGTGTCATCCTGTCTGCGCTGGCGGTGCAGTTCGTCGTTGATGGTGTGCAGACGGTGATCCGCCAGACCTGACCGGCTGGTGTATTCCTAGCGCAGGATATCCAGCATGCCCTCGATGGCGAGCCAGCGCGGCCGTTCGCGTTCCAGCTGCGTTGTTAATGCCTGCCAGCCGCCTTCCGGTTCCATTGATGCCAGGCGATCGGTGACGCGAGCCGCATGCACGCGATCCCGCAGCCAGATGCGGATATCGAGGGCACGAACCAGGAGGTCGCGAGCCGTCGAGCGATCTCCAGCCTCTCCGGATTGCGACAGTATGTCGGCGCGCTCCTGCAACGAGGACGCAATACCGGGACGGTAGTGTGCCTCGCGATACAGCTGCAGTGCCTCCTGGTTGAACCGCAGTGCTTCCTCGATATTCGTTTCATTCAACTGCGCCTCCGCGCGCAGTCGAAGCACGCGCGCCTTGCCGAGCCGCGATGCCGGCTGGAGTGTCGAAACGCAGCTCCCATCGCCCAGTCGAAGCTGTTCGCGACAATCAAGGATGCGCGCCGCCTCGCCAATGGCGTCTTCCCTGTCGAGCAGCGTGGCAACCGCCTTGCGCGCCGCTTCGCTACCATCGGACATGGATGCCTTCAGGCGCGCCTCCAGCAGGAGCCTGCGTGCTTCCAGCCCTGGTGTGTTGTCGAACCGCTGTAGTGCGTCGCCGAGTTCACCCAGTGTGCGCATCGCGCCCTCGCTCTCGCCAAAAAGCAGGAGGATTTCAGCCCTGCTGACCAGTGCGAGTGCGAGTTGCCGGTTGTCATCGAGGCTGCGGTAATGCTCTGTCGCATCGGTGTAGCGCAGCAGTGCCTGCTGGTAGCGGTCTGCAGCATGGGCAGCACGCGCCTCGCGCAGCAATCGTTCTCCCGTGGTTTCGGCTACAGGGCGCTGTGGCGGCGCGCTGCCACAGGCGGAAAGCAGCGATACCAGCAACAGGGCCAGCATCGCGACGAGAGGAATGTCAGTTGTTCGGCGGCTGTACATCGACAGCATCGGCTTTCTCCTCGGCGGGCAGGCTGCCCGATATCGGCCAGGTGTTCTGCACGGCCTCCATGGTTCGATTGGCCTGGTCCATCAGCATGCGGCTGCGGGCGACCAGTTCCGGTATTTCGGTGAGCTGTTCGTTGACTTCGCGCAGGGTGACGGACAGCTCCTTGACGAGCTCATTGATGTTCTGCGTGACGGCCGGCAGGTCGGCAGAGGCCCTGCTGCCATCACTGATCACCGGGCCTAATTCACGGAAGCGCTGTTCGGCTTCGCCAAGCGCTCGTTCGAGGCTGGCCATCGAGGCATCGAGCTGGGTCGCAAGCTTTTCATCGGCGAGCAATCGGCCTGCAACGCCTTCGCCGCGCGACAAGCGTTCAGTGACGGTCTTCAGGTTTTCTACCGCCGTGCCGCTGTCGGCAAGCAGTTGCCTGACGGATCCCTTGCCGTCCCCGCCTGCAGTCGCGCCGAGTTGCTCCATCATGTCCACGAGGCTTTCCAGTGCAGGAGTAACCTGGGCGATCAGCTCGTCCATGGAGGCTGTCTCCTTCACTGCAATGACTCCGCCCTGGGCAATGGGCGGCATGGTTTCGCTGCCTGAGGATATTTCGATGGTGGCATCACCCAGCATCGACAACTTGTTCAGCGAGGCTGTCGAGTCAGCGCGGATCAGTTCGTGGAACCGTTCCAGGACCTGCATGGTGACCGCGATGCGATTGTCTTCCGAGATATCGATGCGCTTTACCCGCCCGATCTCGATGCCCGCCGCCTTTACCTGCGTGTCATTTGAAATGCCCTGGGCATTCTTCATGTATGCGGTGAGTTCGAACGTGTCGGCAAAGAAATACGACGACTGCTGGCCGAAGCCCAGGCCGAGCACCAGCAGCGCGATGGCACCAAGGATGAAAAGCCCGGTCAGCCGCTCCTGTGCCGTGTAGTCGAGTCGGTGTATGTAGTGCAGGTTGCGTGACGCCTGCGTCGGTTTTCCAGCCTTGCTCATTGCGCGGGCTCCCGTGGCCAGGTGGTGACGGTCGCAAGAAATTGCCGTGATTCCGGGCTGCCGAATCCGGCAAGCATATCGTCGGTTGCCAGCAGTTCCATGATGTCTTCATTCACGAACAGGCACCGTGCTGCATGTTGCTGCACGAATGACAGGTTCGCCGTGCCGATCACTAGCGCCATGTTCCGGTCTTGCGCGAGTGCTACAAGCCGTTGTGCCAACGCGGCCCAGTCGGCCACGGCATGCATCGAGAATGGCTCCTCGATGAACAGCAGTAGAGGGTCCAGGATCAATTCGCGTGCCAACTGCAGGGTGAATCGCTGTGTCCCGTCCAGCTCCGATGGCAACGCGTCGGCGTTGCCGTCGAACCCAAGTTCTTCCAGGAGCGCCTCGCTTCGATCACGCGCAAACGCGGCTGCTTCGGGGTGGTGGTAGTTGAGCGGCAACATCACGTTCAGGATGGCGCTCATTGTCGACAGGAGAGGTACCCGCGCGCTTACCAGTCCGGTCTCCCGCCGCAGCTGCAGCCAGCGAGTTTCATCCAGCAAGTGAAGATCGATTCCGTTGATCTCCAGGTCTCCGGAAAAGTCGGCATCAACCCCGGCAAGCGCGCGCAGCGTCCTGAACGACAGTGCTGAAGAGGGGCCGGTAATCGCCACGATTTCACCGCGCGCGATGTCGATATCAACGCCGCCGGGCTGGCCGCTTGCAGAAATATTGCGTGCACGCAGCAAGGGGGAATTCATAGCAGTGCCACCGCAAGCGCGCCGTTAATGATGAACACGATGAGCTGGCCGTTGACGATTGCCTGCTGCGTTCGTTGCGGAATTTCCGTCGGTGAATGCTGCACCTTCAGCGCACTGAAACAGGCGGTGCCCGCGATGACCAGCCCGAAGAGCAGGTTCTTGAACGTGAAGACGAGAATATCCAGCGGCGTGATTGCCGCGACCAACCCGCTCATCAAGGTGAGGTGCGCACTGGAAATCACGAGGCCACTGATGAAGACACCACCGAAAAGCGCGATTGCCGTGAAATAGGTCGCGAGCACGAACTGCGCCAGTGCTGCGCCAAGAAGGCGAGGAGCAACGAAGAAATCGTTCATGTTGATGCCGAGCAGGTGTAACGCCTCGACCTCACCGCGTTGCTTCATGTTGCCAAGGTCGACCGCCATGGCAGACCCGCTGCGACCGATAAGGATGATTGCGGTAAGCAATGGGCCGAGTTCCACGCCGATGGCGCGCACGAGCAGGTCGGCGAGCTGGGCATCGGAACCGAAATTCCGGCCCAGCATCAACAAGGTGGGAGTGAGGCTGACGCCGATGGCCAGTGCGAGCATGAAGATGACTGCCAGCGCATCGATGCCGATGAAAAGTACCTGCCCGACCAGTGCACGTCGCGTCGCACGGTTGCGCAGGTGGCCACGACGCCACCAGTCGCGCAACGCGTAGCTTGTAAAAACCGTGAGCTCGATGACGTACAGCGCGATGCGGTTCGCGCGTCGGCCAGTGAAGCCGGCAACGTCACCCAACCGTGTCATGAATTGACCGGCCATCATGCCCCTCGCAATGTGCTCCGGCTTTCAAGACTAGGTGAAAGCCGTTGCGCGGGGCAAACGGGTAATGCGCGACAGGTGGAAAGGCGGCGTTCTAGCGGCGGCGGTAGACCAGGTCCCAGGTGTCGTGCCCGAGGCGCTGGCCGCGGCGCTCGAATTTCGTTTCGGGTCTGTCATCCGGCCGAGGCAGGAAGCCGCCGTCTGCTGCCGTGTTTTCGAAGGCAGGTTCCGCTTCGAGGACTTCGTGCATCCATTCGGCGTAAGGCTCCCAGTCGGTGGCGAGATGGAATTCGCCACCCGGCGCAAGCCGGCTTGCGACCAGTTTTGCGAACTCCGGCTGCACGATACGGCGCTTGTGATGACGCTTCTTCGGCCAGGGGTCGGGAAAGTACAGCAGCACGCGGTGCAGGCTTCCTGGCGCGATGCGTTCCTTGAGGATTTCCACCGCGTCTTCATCACTGACGCGGATATTGGTCAGGCCCGCTTCGCCGGCATGTTTCAGCAGGTGACCGACACCGGGGCGATGCACCTCAAGACCGATGAAATTCCATTCCGGATGGCGGCTGGCCAGTTCGAATAGCGTGTCGCCGTTGCCGAAACCGATTTCCAGCACAGTCGGTGCAGTGCGACCGAACAGTGCAGCGAGATCGATTTCACCGTCGCTATTGCTGTCGGCCGGGGGCAGGCCGAATTCCGGCAGCCAGCGGTCCAGCGCTTTCTGCTGGCCCGGCGTCAGGCGACCCTCGCGTCGCACGAAACTGCGGATGCGGCGCTGCGGCTTGTCGCTGTTCGTTTCGTCGTTCATCGCGATTCCCGGTTCAGAAGAACAGGCCGTCCACCGGCGAGGATGCCGAGGCGTAGCGCTTCTTGGGCATGCGACCGGACAGGTAGGCTTCGCGACCGGCTTCGATCGCCTTCTTCATGGCCGACGCCATCAATACCGGCTTCCGGGCTGCTGCAATCGCCGTATTCATCAGGACGCCATCGCACCCCATTTCCATCGCGACTGCGGCATCCGATGCTGTTCCCACGCCCGCATCGACGAGAATCGGAACGTTGGCATTCTCGATGATCTCGACGATGTTGTACGGATTGCGGATGCCAAGACCCGAGCCGATCGGGGCGGCCAGCGGCATCACCGCGACGCAGCCGATGTCTTCCAGGCGCTTCGCGATGATCGGGTCGTCGGAGGTGTAGACCATCACGTCGAAACCGTCATTCACCAATTCTTCGGCGGCTTCAATGGTTGCGGTGACATCCGGGAACAGCGTCTTCTCGTCACCCAGCACTTCCAGCTTCACGAGCTTGTGGCCGTCGAGCAGCTCGCGCGCCAGCTTGCAGGTACGCACCGCGTCTTCCTTCGTGTAGCAGCCAGCCGTGTTAGGCAGGATGGTGAACTTTTCCGGCGGCAGCACATCCAGCAGGTTTGGCTCGTCCGGGTTCTGGCCAAGATTGGTGCGGCGCAGGGCCACGGTGACGATCTCCGCGCCGCTGGCATCGATCGCCGCGCGCGTCTCGTCGAAATCCTTGTACTTGCCGGTGCCGACGAGCAGGCGCGATGAATATTCCGTACCCGCGATGATAAGCGGCTTGTCCTCGGGAAGGGGGCGTTGTTCAGTCATGCTGGCTCCTGTGCTTGGGGCGGTTCAGCCGCCACCGATGGCATGGACGATTTCCACCCGGTCGCCTTCGGCGATGGTGGTTTCGGCGTGCTGGCTGCGCGGTACGATATCGCCATTCAGTTCAATGGCGATGCGGCGGCCTTCGAGGCCTTCGGCACGCACCAGGTCGAGAATGCTCGGGGCGCTGTCGAACTCGCGCTCCTCACCGTTGATGAAGGCTTTCATCTCAACACTCGCAAAAAGGAATTCGAGGGGCGGCATTCTAACGCAATGGGCTGTCCCTGTCGGCCTGCGCGGGCATATTCCGCATCTGTACAACCATGCAGGATTTCAGGCTAGAATCGATGCCGCAGGCGGGTGTAGTTCAATGGTAGAACCTCAGCTTCCCAAGCTGATGACGTGGGTTCGATTCCCATCACCCGCTCCATCCCTGCACCAGACCTCTCCCGCAACACGCATGCTAGGCATTGGACGCCACGGAGAGTAGACGACATGGAACGTACCTGGTTGCCCCGGCTCTGGCGCCGGCACCGCCCCTCCGGCCGTTGGCCGGGCGATCCGCTGAACGATATCGATGCGCTGTTCGAAAGCAGCCAGTCCGGCATGGCATTGCTGGAGGGAGATCGCATCCTGCGTGTGAACCCCGCCTTTGCGCAGTTGCTCGGGATATCGGTTGAGGATCTGCGCGACTCGTCTTTCCGACCGTTATTGCCTCCGTCGATGAAATTCGATCCCGACCGCTTTGCTCGTGGTGACACCCTGGAAGGTGAGGTCCAGCTTGCCGCCAGTGATGGCCTGCGCGATGTATCGTTGCGGGTGCGCCGCCTCGCGGCGGACCACGGCAGGCCGTTGCTGATCATCAGTGCCGAAGACATTACCGACCTGAGACGGAGCGAGCAGGCGCTACGTGACCATGCCCGTCGTCTGCGGGTGCTGTCTCGACAGGTCATCGATGTGCAGGAGCAGGAACGACGCCATCTCGCCCGCGAGCTTCATGACGAGATCGGCCAGCAACTCACGATGATTCGCCTTGGACTGGAGCGCTTGCAGGAAAGCGTCACCAGTGAAGCAGCGAGATCCCACCTGGCCACAACGGTAGGCCAGGTTGCCGTGCTCACCGAACAGGTACGTTCACTGTCGCTGGACCTGCGACCTTCCATGCTCGACGACCTGGGGCTGGTTGCCGCCTTGCGCTGGTACGCGACCCGTACGGCACGATTGGCGGGCCTTTCGCTGCAACTTGACCTGGCAGAAGACTTCCCGCGCCTGGAGCCGGATATCGAAACCGCCTTGTTCCGCATCGCGCAGGAAGCCATGAACAACAGTCTCAAGTACGCGCAGGCAAGCCGGCTGGAGCTGGGACTTCGGCTGGAAAGGGACAGTGTTCGCATGGATATCGCCGATGACGGCCAGGGTTTTGATCCTGCGCAACGACCTTCTGCAACCGGAACCGGGACTGGCCTTCTTGGAATGGAGGAGAGGGCATCACTGGTTGGTGCGTACTTCGAAATCCGCAGTGCCCCGGGGCAAGGGTGCCGCATTCAGCTGAGTCTCCCGATGCCCCTTCGTCAATCCTGACAAGGTTCAACTTCAGATTTCAGGGGCGACCTGATTATCGATGAGCCTTCTCGTCCCAATACTGCGCAATTGAGGATTAATGACCACTTTCTTTTCGGTGGTTGACCTTAATGGCTCATCCGGGACCAGTCCCGAAGGGGAGGAAGACATGCACACCGTTTCGATCATCCTGGCGGACGACCATAGCCTCGTCCGAGCCGGTATCCGGGAACTGCTTTCGAACATCGCGATGACCGAGATTGTTGCCGAGGCCGGCAACGGTCGCGAAGTCCTGAAGCTCGTCAAGGAACATCAGCCGCGGATCCTGCTGCTGGATATCGGCATGCCCGGCCTGAATGGCCTGGAAGTGGCGGCACGTGTCACGAAGGATTATCCCGGCACAGCCGTCATCATGCTGTCGATGCATGCCAACGAGGAGTACGTCCTCCAGGCCCTTCGCGCCGGTGCACGTGGTTACCTGTTGAAGGATTCGGCCACCGGTGAGATCGAACTGGCGATCCGTTCCGTCATCCACGGCAAGACGTATCTCAGTCCGCAGATTTCCCAGACACTGGTCAAGGAATACCTCGAGAACAGCGCGGCAGCGCGCTCGCCCCTGGAGCGACTTACCGCCCGCCAGCGCGAAATCCTGCAGCTCGTCGCCGAAGGTCATACCACCCGGCAGATTGCCGACATGCTGAACGTCTCGGTGAAGACGGTAGAGACGCACCGTGCGCAATTGATGGAGCGCCTCGAGATTCGCCATGTGCAGGGCCTGACCTGCTTCGCCATCCAGACCGGTCTTATCCAGCTCGATCACGCGCCTGAGTATTCCAGGTCCTGATTACCGAAGAGCGAAATGCGGGTCGCGGTGGCCCTAAATCCTCCCCGGCCCGACATCAAGGCAGTCTGTTTCGCTGCAAGCTTCAAGTGCCTTGTGGATTCAAGACCCAACAGGCGTTTTTGAGCGGCATCCCATCCCCCCATGGCTGATACGGGCTACCTGAGGCCTTCATCACGTCGGGATGCCGCTCAATTCTTTAACCGCTCTTTCCGCTTTTTCCCACTCCCGTCGCCGACATATACTGGGAACACACTTCGCTTCATCTCATCGGTGCTTCCCATGCGTAAACTCTTCAGGATTTTCGGCATTCTTGTCGCGAGCCTCGTGCTGCTGGTTGTCGTCGCGGCGATCGTGCTGCCCTATGTTGTCGATGCCAACCAGTTCAAGCCACGCATCGAACAGGTAGTAGAGGACGCGACCGGGCGCGAGCTCACCATTGAAGGTGAGTTGTCGTTATCCGTTTTCCCCTGGCTTGGCGTCGAGCTGGGTGCGACGCGGCTTGCCCAACCGGAAGGGTTTGAAGGCGAAGCCTTTGCGCGGATCGAAGCAGTCCGGGTTGGCGTGCGCCTGTTGCCGCTCTTGCAGAAACGACTGGATGTTGACCGGATCGAGCTGGTCTCGCCTGTCATCAGCCTGAAGCGTGATGCGCAAGGCCGGACGAACTGGGCTGACCTTGCCGATATCGGGAAGGAGACCTCCGGCAGCGAAGCGACTGCATCCGGGAAATCCGAACTGCCGGAAATCCAGGTTGCCGGCTTCCTCCTGGATAACGGTCGTGTCGAGTTTGCCGATGCGCAGGCTGGCTCGGCCTTTTCAGCAAGCAACCTGCGCGTGGAAACGGGAAGCCTTGGCCTGCCGGTCGATACACCGGTAAAGGTTACTGGCGATGTCGACATGCAGCAGGATGGAAAGCAGAACCTGGCGATGAAGCTTGCGATTGAAGGTCGCGCACAGGCAGATATCGAATCGCAACAATTTGCCCTGCAGGACGCAATCGTTTCCGCGGATATCACTGCCGCGGCGTTGCCGCAGGAAGGGAACCAGCCGCTGCCATTGCGCCTCTCGCTGAAGCGTGCGGAGGCGGCAATGCAGTCAGGTACCGCGAGCTTCGATGGCTTGCAGCTTGAACTTCATGATCTTGTTGCACGAGTTGATGCGCAGGTGTCGAGCCTGAACACGGCTCCGGAAGTCAACGGCTCGTTGAATATTCCGGAAGTCAATCTTGCTGCGTTGCTGGCACGCATCGGGATTGCTTTACCCGAAATGCGCGCAGACGATGCATTGAATTCCTTCACGCTGGAATCTTCGTTCGCGGCGGGTTCAGAAAGTGCGCGCTTTACCTCACTGGATGCGTCGATGGATGCCACTCGCCTGCAGGGTTCAGCTGGCATTGCGGATTTCTCGAAACAGGCGATCCGTTTCGACCTTGCCATCAATTCGATCGATGTCGACCGATACCTCACACCGACGCCGGAAGAACCGGTTGACGAGCCTGCCAAGGAAGGTGAGCTGGATCTCGATGCCATCGAGCTGCCAGTGGAGTTGTTGCGCACGCTAGATGTTGAAGGCGCCGCGCGAATCGGCGAACTGCGCGTGATGAACCTTGCCATGAGTAACGTGAAGGCGAATGTCACTTCGTCCAGGGGCCAGTTGCGCCTTAATCCCTTCTCGGCCGATTTCTACGGTGGTGGGTATCGCGGTGATATTCGTACGCAGGTAGCCGGCGATGCGCTGAAACTCAATGCGTCGCAGGATATCCAGCGGTTTGCGATCGGGCCCATGCTGAATGACCTCGCCGAGATTGACCGCGTATCGGGCAGTGTCAGCATGCAGCTGGTCACCAGTGCCAGCGGAAAGACTGCCGGCGACTGGGCGCGCAGCCTCGGTGGCACGTTCAAGGCCGATGCCAGTAACGGTGCAATCGAGGGCTTCAACCTCTGGGCCAAGGTGCGCGAGGCGCGTGCGAAATTCCGCAATGAACCTTTCGATGCGTCGCAGTACCCGAACCGTACGGAATTTGCCGACCTTGCGGCAAACGGCCGCTTCGTCGAAGGCGAAGTCGTCAATGACAGCGTAGTGGCGAAACTGCCGTTCCTCGGCGTCCAGGGTAGTGGTCGTATCCAGCCACTGGCGAAGACCATGGATTACAAGCTGGATGTCACCGTGCTCGACAAGCCGGAACTGGCTGAATCGATGGAAGAACTGCGTGGCAAGATGATTCCGGTCACGATCTCTGGCGAAATCAAGTCACCGAAGGTTCGACCTGATGTTGCAGCAACGTTCAAGGCGCGCGCGAAGCAGGAAGCCGAAGAAGCCGTGGAAGAGAAGAAGGAAGACATCAAGAAGAAGCTTGAAGACAAGCTGAAGGATATCTTCTAGTGCGAAAACTGTTTTGCGCCAGTTGGGTCGTCGCTTTCCTTAGCGTCGCAACGCCGCCGGCGAATGCGGCCGAGATGCGCGAACTGACGGTTGACTGGCAGGACGAGATCTACAGCATCCTCGCCATCGCCGACCTTGATGCGCCGATCGATGCGGTGCGTCGCGTGCTGGTGGATGTCGAGCATTACCACTGGATTACCGGTGCGATTCGCGAATCCACATTGCTCGATCGCCAGGACGCTACCGAAGTGACGATCTATACCCGCATGGAAGCCTGCTTCGGTCCCTTCTGCAAGGAAGTCGAGCAGGTGCAGCGCGTGAATTTCAGTGAAAGGAACGTCATTCGACTGACATCGCTTCCACAGTACAGCGATGTGAAGTTCGGTGAATCCTTCTGGCAGCTTGAGGCGCTGGATGACGGGCGAACCCGAATCACGTGGTCATTGCAGATGGAACCGGACTTCTGGGTGCCGCCATTGATCGGGCCGGCATTGGTGCGATCGGGCTTGAGAGAAGAGGGACGCGATACCATTCGTGGCATCGAAATACTTGCCAACAAGCCGCCGTATTCGCGATGACTCCAGGCTTTTCGCAACGCATCCTCGACTGGTTCGATGTTCACGGGCGCAAGACCCTGCCGTGGCAGCAGGAGCGCAGTCCGTACCGCGTCTGGATTTCCGAAATCATGCTGCAGCAGACGCAGGTCGCGACGGTGATTCCGTATTTCGAGGCATTCATGCAACGCTTCCCGGATATCGTCACGCTCGCGAACGCGCCGCAGGATGAAGTGCTGCATTACTGGTCCGGCCTTGGTTACTACGCTCGCGCCCGCAACCTGCATCGTGCCGCGCAGCAGGTACGCGATGAGCACGATGGAAAATTCCCGACCGACTTCAATGCCGTTGCTGCTTTGCCGGGCGTCGGTCGTTCCACAGCAGGCGCGATCCTGTCGCTCTCGCTGGACCAGCGTCACGCCATCCTCGATGGCAACGTGAAACGCGTTCTCGCGCGTCACTCTGCCGTTGAAGGTTGGCCGGGCCGCACCGCCGTCGCGCGCGAACTCTGGGAAATTGCCGAAGCGCGCACGCCGGACCAGCGGGTGCGTGATTACAACCAGGCAATGATGGATCTTGGTGCACTGGTGTGCACGCGCAGCTCGCCCGCTTGCGATGAATGCCCGGTCAATGATGATTGCATCGCACGTGCGGAAAATCGCCAGGCGGATTTCCCGGGCAGGAAGCCGAAAAAGGCCTTGCCGGAACGGCGCGCGAACTGGCTCGTGATGCGCGATGGTGATGCCGTGCTGCTGGAGAAGCGCCCGCCAGAGGGTATCTGGGTTGAACTCTGGTGTTTTCCGGAAGCTAAGGATGATGCTGTGCCTCGCCAGGCCGAACCGCTGGAACCGCTGACGCACACCTTCAGTCACTTTCGCCTGCACATCCAGCCACTGGCGGTGCCAGCCGATACTTCGGTCGCAGACCGCGAGACGGTCTGGTATAACACCGCCCAACCACAGAACCTCGGTCTTGCCGCGCCGGTCAGCAAGTTGCTGGCACGGCTGGTCGA
>JAWWBT010000047.1:0-15807 GCA_033720815.1 Gammaproteobacteria bacterium
GACGATTTCCACTAAATGGGTGGATAAAACGGGTGGCAGTGCCGGATTTGGGCTCCGGCACTGCCACGCCGGCACTTACCTGTTTCGTGCGTATTCCTCGACCTCGCGCCAGACGCGCATCAGGTTGCCGCCGAGGATCTTCTCGATATCCGCCTCGCTGTAGCCGCGTTCGAGCAGGCCGTCCACGAGGTTCGGGTAGGTCGATACATCCTTCAGCCCGACAGGCAGAGTGTCGCCGACACCGTCGTAATCGGAACCGATGCCCACGTAATCCACGCCCGCGATCTCGACCACGTGGTCGATGTGATCGAGCACGTCATCCAGGTCGGCGAACGGGAACGGGTTCGCTGCCATGTAGCCGGCAGTAAACGCACTCATCTTTTCATCACTTTCCGCCGTGCCGGTCTGCTCGCGGTAGGCCTCGCGCGCCGCGTTCAGGTTGTCGTACCACAGGCGTGCATCCTGGCTGATGAAGCTGGAGCCGAAGTTGATCTGGATGACACCGCCGTTTTCGGCCAGTGCCTTGATCATTTCGTCACTCATGTTGCGCTCGAAACCCGGCGTGAACTTGCGTGCCGAGGAGTGCGAGGCAATGACGGGCACCTTGGAGACCTGCATCACCTGCCAGAACGCCTTGTCGGTAATGTGCGAGACGTCAATCATCATCCCGATGTTGTTCATCTCGATGATCAGCGACTGGCCGAACGGGCTCAGGCCTTCCCAGCGACGCTCCGGGTCATAGCTGGAGTCCGAAATATGGTTCGATTTCGAGTGAGCCAGGGTGATGTAGCGGATGCCGCGGTCGTAGAAGTGCCTGAGGTTGGCAATCTTTCCGGCAAGCGGTTCGCCGTTTTCCATGCCGAGCGCAAAAGACATCAGTCCGTCTTCTTCCTGCTCCAGGACCTCTTCGGTCGAGGTGGCAATCGCGAACTTGTCCGGCGAACGGGTCACGACCTGCTCGACCTGGCTGATCAGCTTGTCGGCCAGTGGCGTCGCCTTTTCCATCGGCAGGTGTGCCGGTACGTAGATCGACATGAAGGCGACATCGAGCCCGCCCTTCTCTGCGCGCGGGAAGTCGAAATCACCGCTGGCAGTTGCTTTCGAAATATCCGCCGGCGAGTTTTCAAGGCGATAGGGCACATCGATGTGGGTGTCGACAATGAGCATGTCCTGCGCAAGCTGTTCGCCGCGGGTCATGTTGTCTGCGGCGCAGCCAGTGCTTGCAAGGCAGCCGATCAATAGCAGTGAGGCAAGTCGCATGATGGTCTCCGTGTCAGAAGATGGATGTCAGCGCAGGTTCGACGGCAGCAGGGGCGAGCCCAGCAGTTCCGTGAACGCCTGCCAGCGTTGGTCGTGCGAACGTCCAGGTTGCTCGATCCAGTCGGCGACCACGTCTCGTCCCATGGTGTAGTTGATGACGTAGCCGCGATAGGTCTCGATGAACGACACGCGCTGCTCGGCACGCTCCGGTGAGAGCAGTGTGTAATGAATGAGTGCCTTTCGGGCTTCGTCGCGATCCATGAGACCGTCGAGGTAGTCGCGCGCCACCTGGATTTCCGCGTACTGCAGTTCGCGCAGCAGTTCCCTGAGCTTCCAGTAGCGGCGGTAATCCGCTTCGCTGATTCCTTCGATGCCCGAAAGCGGCAACAGTTCCTGGCGTTCGAACATCGGTAGCTGCTCGCCCGGGAAAGCCAGCTCGACGCCGTAGTTCGCGCTGCCCTCCGCAATGAGTGACTGCGGAGAGAACAGCGGGTAGACGCTGAATTCCACCCAGCCACGTTTTTCCACCAGCTCGCGTTCCAGCAGGGAATTGTAGGTGTGATGGCCGGGGTAACCCTCGTGGCAGCCAAGATGCACCACGCGGTCTAGCTCGATTGGCAGGCTGGTATTCAGCTGGATCAGGCTGAAGTAGTTTCCCTGGTACCAGTTGTAACCACTCCACGGCTTGTCGGTAACGTATTCGAGGCGAAAGCTTTCTTCTTCCGGCAATTGCATCTGTTCCAGGGTGCGATTCCGGCATTCGGTAATGGCGCGCTGGAACACCGCATCAAGGCGGTCGTCCGGAATCACGAAGCGGTCCCGGAAGGCCTGCACGCGTTCGGGAAGCGGCGCGTCGCCAGGCAACAGTGCATCGACCTTTTCGCGTAGTGGATCGAAGCTCGAGAGTTCGTGCGTATCGGGGATGGTGTCGAAGAGGCGTCGGGTTTCCTGGTCGAAATCCAGCTCGACGCCGCTGACGACGCCAAGCCGTGCCACCATGGCGACAAGCTGCTTCTGCAGGTAGTGGCGACGCAATTCCCGCATGCGGTCCGGCTCTGCGGGCATTTCGCGCAGTTCGGCGAGCAGGCGGCTGGCATCGGCGCGCAATGTTTCCAGGTCACGCGGATCGGCGTCGGCCGCGTCGCGGAAGCGTTCCGGGCCGTAATAGGCATCAACGAAATTGCGATCGAACTTGCCGGCCGCGAGTGTCATCACGACGTACTCGTCGGCGATCGTGTCCAGGCTGCGGTGAGTTTCCTGGCCGGGATCACAAGCGGCCAGCAGGAACAGGATGGCAAGGCCGGGCAGCAGTTTTCGTGAGGTTCTCAATGGCGGAACTCCGTCGGAATCATCGATAAGCAGCCGTCGAGCATACCCCGAGCAGGCCGGGCTTTCACGGCGGATTACGCGGGATTGGCAGCGGGTCAGTTCGCGGTGCTGTCGCGCAACGCCGCCAGCAGGCGCTGGTCGGGATAGCCATCCGCCGGCAGGCCGGCATCTGCCTGGAAGGCCTGGATGGCTTCGCGGGTCTGGCGACCAACCACGCCATCCGGCTCGCCACTGGCGTAGCCACGCGCATTCAGTCGTTCCTGCAATTCGCGGACTTCCTTGATGCTGAGGCGCTGCGAGCCGTCCGTCGCGTCGGCGGCGAGCCCGCCCATGCCGGCAATCCGGTCGGCAAGGTGGCCTACCGCAATGGCGTAGGCAATGCTGCGGTTCCAGCCCATGATGACGTGGAAATTGTCATAGACCAGGAATGCAGGGCCGCGGTGCCCCATTGGTGCGATGAGCTCGGCCGGCATGTCGGCAATCGGCAGGCGACGGCCGAAGGCATCTTCGAGCCCCATGCGACGCCATTCGGTCACCGACTGCTTGCGGCCGAGCCCCGATTGCGTCCAGTCGAAACCGTTCGGTACCACGACTTCACGACCCCAGCGTTCGCCGTCGTTCCAGCCCATGCTCTTCAGGAAACGCGCTGCGGAAGCAAACGCATCCGGCAGGCTGTTGAAGAGATCGATGCGACCGTCGCCATCGAAATCCACAGCGTGGCGCTGCACGGTCGAGGGCAGGAACTGCGTGTGACCGATCGCTCCTGCCCAGGAGCTTGGTGTGTCCAGTGCATCGAACACTTCGCGGTCATGCAGTTGCAGCGCAGTGATGAATTCTCGCGAGAAGAAATCGCTGCGGCGCGGATCGCAGGCCAGCGTTGCCAGTGCGTCAAGCAGTTCGAGGTTGCCGAAAATGCTGCCGTAGTTCGTTTCAAGGCCCCAGAACGCCACGATGTACTCCGGCCGGACACCGTGGCGCAGGTAGACCTCGTGCAGCAGTCGATAATGCTCGCGCAGCAATTCGCGGCCGCGCATCACGCGGGTTTCGGTGACACGTCGGTTGAGGTATTCCTCGAAACTCTCGCGGAATTCGGGCTGGGCGCGATCCGCACGTATGACCCGCTCGACTTCGTCGACCTCGGGAAGGGTCCTGTCCAGGGTCGCCTGCGAAACGCCGGACTCGGCCGCGCGCTCACCCAGCGCACTCACGCAACGGTCGAAATCGTCGGCCAGTGCAGCGGTGGGCAACAACAGGAAGAAGGAAAGTGCGGCGCGGGAGAATTCCATTCAGGGAGCTTCGCAATCAAGAAGTTTGAGGGTCATAATAACCTCGAACGACGCGGGCACTGCAATGCCCGTGTCTCTTTTTCGCAACGATTTCCGGAGGTCATCATGCGTAACCCGGTATCCCTGCTTGCACTCGCTGCCATCGTGGGTGTTTCACCCGTCCTTGCCGACGACCAGGTCGACGCCATCGACAAGGCTGTCGCCGGCGACCACCGCACTCCCGAGTACGTGGAGCGTGACCCCTACCGGCATCCGGCGGCCACGCTCGAGTTCTTCGAGGTCGAGCCGGGCCAGGTGATCGTTGAAATCTGGCCGGGCGGTGGCTGGTACACCGAAGTGCTCGCGCCAATTGTCAGTGAAGACGGCAAGCTCTATGCCGCGGCTTTTTCGGATACCGCCGAAGGGCAGCCGGCCTACCGTGCGCGACTCAACAAGGCGCTGCGCGAGAAGCTCGCGTCGAATGAAGAGGTCTACGGCAACGTGGAAATCACCCACCTGCATATCCCGGGCGAAACGGATATCGCGCCGGCGGGCAGCGCCGATCGCGTGCTGACTTTCCGCAATGTGCACAACTTCGTTATGGCCGGTGACGGACCCGCGGCTTTTGCGGCGTTCTACCGGGCACTCAAGCCGGGCGGCCTGCTTGGGGTCGTCGATCATCGTGCGAAGCCGGATGCCACCATGGAAGACATGCAGAAGTCCGGTTACGTGACCGAGGCGTTGGTGAAGGAACTGGCCGCCGAAGCGGGATTCGAGTTCGTCGCGTCCAGCGAGGTGAATGCCAACCCGCGCGATACTGCCGATCACCCGCGAGGCGTCTGGACCCTGCCGCCGACGTTGCGACTGGGTGACGAGAACCGCGAAAAGTACGAAGCGATCGGCGAGTCGGATCGCATGACGCTGAAGTTCCGCAAGCCGGAATGAAGCGCGTACGGGTTACTGTCGCGATCCTGGCCGCACCCGGTCTTTCCACGTGCTGGGTCGGGTCGGCCATGGCAGCGCGCGACGATATCGCGGCTGCGGCGGTGAACGTGGCGCGGTACGAGTTGCAGCTTACTGCTGACAGCGGCCAGGAATTCCGGATTGACCTGCAACGTATCGGTTTCGAGTACTGGGAGACGCTGGTGGGCCCGGTACAGGCCGGGATGGAGCTCGGGTATTCCGAGAGCGAGCGTCGCACCGCGGGCGCAGGAATCGCGCGCGGCAATTACGGTGGGCTGGGAATTCGCTATGCACCACGCTGGGGCAACTTCGGCCTGCTGGCACAGGCGTCCTGGCATATGCAGGATGACGAGCTGCGGCTCGAATCAGGGCTGGAGCAGGACATGCGCCTGTATGAAACGCGCGCGCTCCTGGCGCCGGCTCTCCATGTCGGGCCGCTCAGCCTGGTTGCGGGTGCATCCTGGCGCCGGCTTGATTATCGCGAGCAGGTCGATACCGGTGGTACGCTGGATATCCAGTTGGGTGAGGATGGCAAGCTGCTGCCCTTTGCCGCGCTGGGCCTGATCACGGAAAATGATGGCCTGGTGAAGCTGGAATACTTCAGTGACGAGCAGTCCGGCTGGCGACTGCGATTCGAACGGAATTTCTGACAGGGTTCGAACATAGATGAGCATGCAACTGTACAAGGTGTTTCACATCGAGGCGGCCCACCGCCTGCCGAACCTGCCAGAAGACCACAAGTGCTTCCGCCTGCATGGCCATTCCTTCCGGGTCGAGATCCATATTGAAGGCGAGGTAGATGCCGAAAAGGGCTGGGTAATGGATTTCGCCGACCTGAAGAAGGCGTTCAAGCCACTCTACGACCAGCTTGATCATCACTACCTCAACGAAATTGACGGACTCGAGAACCCCACGAGCGAGAACCTTGCCGCCTGGATCTGGCAGCGCCTGAAGCCGGAGCTTCCGTTGCTTTCGAAGGTGGTCATCGCCGAAACCTGCACCTCCGCCTGCGTCTACACGGGTCCATAACCCTCTTTTCGACGCTGTTGGCCCCGCAAAGCCGGCAATTTAGCCGAATTTCCCGGAAAGCCGCCGATTGGCGCGCTTAATACGGGAAATTACCCTCAATTCCTTGAATACCCCAATTGAATGAACTACAACTGTACTTTCTGCGTCGCACATCAGCGTCGCTTCCCGCGAAAGATCGCCTCGAAAAACAATAAAGGGCGGCAAGCGGGAACGGCATTTGCGAGGGGGTGAGGCGCTACTTCTGTCACGCATTTCGCGTGCAGGCGTGACCCAGGGAATGACAGGGCCACGTTTAATCAACTAAGGATCTTCCTTAGATTTGGGGGGAAATACATGAGTAGTCTCAACCGCGGACGAACGTCCGCCGGTCGGCTGCGCTCGCTCCTGGGCGCTGCCACCATCCTGATATCCGCTTTCTCGCTGGCGCATGCTGCGCCGGGCAACGGCAAGGGCAACGGCAATGCGCCGGAGCACGCCGGTGTGCCGCAGCAGGTCATCGTACAGTTTGCCAAGCCCGGCCAGGGCCAGGCCAACCGCAGTGAACGTGCCAACGAAGTTCTCGCGGCGGTCAGCCAGCGCCTCAGCGTCAAGCTTGAGCGTGTACGCGAACTCGGCACGGGGGCCGACCTGATTCGCGTCAGCGGCAAGAAGGGCGATCGTGAACGCGTCGCGCAGATGCTGTCGAAGAACCCGCATGTCGTGTACGCCGAAGTGGACCGCATGCTGCAGCCTCTGGCTACGCCGAACGACAGCCGTTACAGCGAGCAGTGGCATTACTTCGAGTCCACTGGTGGCCTGAATGCCGATACCGCCTGGGATTCCGTCAACGGTAATGGCGTTCGCGTCGCCGTGATCGATACCGGTTACCGTCCGCATGCCGACCTCAATGGCAACATCGTCGGTGGTTACGACTTCATTTCCGACAGCTTCGTCGGCAATGACGGTGATGGCCGCGATTCCGACGCCCGTGACCCGGGTGACTGGACCGATGTCGGCGAGTGCGGCAACGGCCAGCCGACGCAGTTCCGTGGCTCCAGCTGGCACGGTACCCATGTCGCCGGTACGGTCGCTGCGGAAACCAACAACAACTCCGGCGTTGCCGGCGTCGCCTACGGCGCGCAGGTCGTGCCGCTGCGTGTGCTCGGCAAGTGCGGTGGCCTGACCTCCGACATCGCCGATGCGATCATCTGGGCCGCTGGCGGTTCCGTCTCCGGCGTGCCGTCCAACAACTACCCGGCGCAGGTCATCAACATGTCGCTGGGCGGTGGCGGTTCCTGCTCGTCCACCACGCAGTCGGCCATCAACAGCGCACGTTCCAACGGCGCCGTCGTGGTGGTTGCCGCGGGTAACTCCAACACCAATGCGTCCAACGCCAACCCGGCGAACTGCAACGGTGTCGTTACCGTTGCATCGACCAACCGCGATGGCGGTCGTGCCTACTACTCGAACTACGGCAGTGTCGTTGACGTTGCTGCTCCGGGTGGTGAACTGACCCAGAGCACTTCGGTGAACGGCGTGCTGTCCACGCACAACAGCGGCACGACGACGCCGGGCAGCGACAACTACAGCTTCCTGCAGGGCACCTCGATGGCCAGCCCGCATGTTGCCGGCGTTGCCGCGCTGATGCTCGAAGCCGATCCGTCGCTGACGCCGGACCAGGTCGAAAGCACCCTGAAGAACACGACCCGCTCGTTCCCGTCCACCTGCTCGCAGTGCGGCACCGGTATCGTTGATGCCGCGGCTGCAGTGAGCGCCGTTTCCGGCGGCGGTGGCGGCGGTGGCGGCGGTGCCACTGTCCTCGAGAACGGCGTTGCGGAAACCGGCCTGTCCGGTGCCCAGGGCGCCGAGCTCGACTTCACCATGGACGTGCCGGCCGGTGCGACCGACCTCAGCTTCGTGATGAGCGGTGGTTCGGGCGATGCCGACCTGTACGTGAAGTTCGGTTCCGAGCCGACCACGTCGAGCTACGATTGCCGTCCGTACGTTGGTGGCAACGACGAGACCTGCGACATCTCCAACGTGCAGGAAGGCACGTACTACGTGATGATCCGTGGTTACTCGAGCTTCTCCAGCGTCTCGCTGGTAGGTAGCTACACGGAAGACACCGGTGGCGGTGGTGGCGGTACGGGCAGCTGCCCGGCCGGCTACACGCAGTACACCGGCACGCTGACCGGTAGCGGTGACGAAGAGTTCGAGCCGGATGGCACGTACTACTACTCCGGCACCAGCGGTACCCATGCGGGTGAACTGACCGGCGCGTCCGGTACGGACTTCGACCTGTACCTGCGCAAGTGGAACGGCTCCGGCTGGAGCAACGTCCGCAGTGGTACCAGCAGCGACTCCAACGAGTCGGTCAGCTACAGCGGCACGAGTGGTTACTACGTCTGGCGCGTGTATTCGTACAGCGGCAGCGGTGACTACAACTTCTGCATGAAGAAGCCGTAAGACTGGCAAGCATAACGATCAATGATTGATCGGAGGGGCGGCGCAAGCCGCCCCTTTTCTTTTGTGGCGCTCGGCGTAACTAGCCCTGGAAGAGGGGGAAGATCACCAGTGGCTGGTCGGTGATTTCGATGCGCTCGGGAAGGTTCGCTTCATCAATTGGAATATCCACGGTGTTGTACTCGTCGGCACGGTATTCCACGTCATCCGTTTCCCCGTGGATGATGACCTGGCCACGGGTTTCACCGGCGAATTTCAGCGTGACACCGATCACTTCGGGAACGAGGTTTTCCGCGATACGGGCGCGTGCCTGCATCGCGGCATCGGCCTGCTGCATGCCGGCAAGCAGCCACTCGATGTCAATCGGCCGGTTTTCCGGCCGTCGGATTACCATGGTGAAACCGAGCCTGAGGCTATCGGCTGGCTGGTTCGTGACGACCGGTGCATTGATGCTGGCCAATTGCGGGCTGAAGGGCAGGTCGAGGAGGCCGAATTCGTCGACGGTGACGGGAATTTCCCGGCGACCGTAACGGATATGCACTTCCATGCCTGGCGGTGCCCGCCCGGTTTCATCCTGCAGGCGGATCGCGAAGCGCAGCCGGTCACGTGCAGGCGGCGGTAACGTTTCGAACTGGTACAGCAGCTCGTACATGCGCCGATAATCGAATTCCTGTGTATCCGCTGCCAGGGCGCTTACCGGTAGCAGCCAGCTGGCGGCGAGACAGGACAGGAAAAGCAGGGTGCGGATCATGCGGGTCTCCTTGGCCTGGCTGAAGTGTAGCAAGCGTGGCTTGCGGCGCGCTTCGGGATCAGCGAGGGTACGGCTTGCAGTCGTCCTGATGGCGACATATACCTTGCGCATGCTCTAGCAGGAGAAACCGGCATGATCATCTGGTGGGTAACAGGGTCGATCGCCTTTGCATTGTCACTGGTGGCCTTGCACGACATGCTGCAACGACGCCACGCGGTCTTGCGCATCTATCCACTGGTCGGCCACCTGCGTTACATCATCGAGGCGATCGGTCCCGAGCTGCGCCAGTACATCGTCGCCGATGACAAGGAAGAAACACCCTTCAATCGCAGTGAGCGCAGCTGGGTCTACGCGACAGCGAAAGGCCAGAACAACCTCACCGGCTTCGGCACGACCGAGCTGTATTACACAACCGGTTATCCCATCATCAAGAACTCGGGAATCCCGTTTCCGGAGAGCCGCGCCCACTTCCTTCATGACGATCCTTCCTGCCTGCCCTGCCTGAAAGTGGTCGGCGCCTCGCATGGGCGCAAGCGTTGCTGGCGTCCGCGCTCGATCGTGAACATTTCCGGAATGAGCTTCGGTGCGCTCGGTCGAAATGCCATTCGCGCCTTGAACAAGGGCGCGAAGCTTGCCGGCTGTTATCACAGCACCGGGGAAGGTGGCTTCAGCGAATACCACCGCGAAGGTGCCGATGTGATCTGGCAGCTGGGTACCGGCTATTTCGGCGCGCGCGACGAGGAAGGCCGCTTTTCGCTCGACGTGGTTGCAGAAACGGTAGAACAGCATCCGGAAATCCGCGCCATCGAAATCAAGTTGTCGCAAGGTGCGAAACCCGGGAAGGGTGGCGTGCTGCCGGCGGCGAAAGTCGTGCCGGAAATCGCGCGTGCACGGCGCGTGCCGGAAGGCGAGGACTGTATTTCACCGAACGCCCATACCGAGTTCACCACGCCCGAAGAACTGGTGGCCTTCGTCGAGCGGATTGCTGACCGTACCGGCCTGCCCGTCGGCATCAAGGCAGCGATTGGCGACATTGCATTCTATGAAGAGCTTGCGTTGATCATGGCGCGCGAGAAGCGCGGCCCGGATTTCATCCAGGTCGACGGGGGCGAGGGCGGTACCGGTGCGGCGCCGCTGACCTACACCGATCACGTGGCCTTGCCGTTCAAGGTCGCCTTTGCGCGGATCTACGAAGTCTTCCAGCGCGTGGAAGTTTCACGCGACGTCGTGTGGATCGGTTCCGGGAAGCTGGGTTTCCCGGACCGTGCAGCCATTGCGCTGGCCATGGGTTGCGACATGATTGCCGTGGCGCGCGAAGCCATGATGTCCGTCGGCTGCATCCAGTCGCGCAGCTGCCATACCGGTCGCT
The DNA here is from genome assembly GCA_033720815.1 of Gammaproteobacteria bacterium. Lineage (GTDB taxonomy): Bacteria > Pseudomonadota > Gammaproteobacteria > Natronospirales > JAJUFS01 > JAWWBS01. Next base: position 10,409 of record JAWWBT010000047.1, read on the forward strand.
GCCCGACGGGTGTCACGACCATGGATCCGTGGCGGCAGCGCGGGCTGGATCCCGAAGGCAAGGCGGTACGAGCCGCCACCTACATCAAGGGTTTTCGCAAGGAGCTGCTGTCGCTGGCGCATACGGCCGGTTACCAGCATCCGGGGCAGTTCACCGGCAAGGACATCGAGTTGAGCGTCGGGGTGAACCAGTTCGAGACGCTGGATCGCATCCTCGGCTATTCGCGCGACCCGGTGGAATTCACCTCGATGGCCGACCTGCTGCCCGTCGGTGACCAGGATTGTTGACCTCGGGGGCTGAGTGGCGGATTTTTGCCCGCCGGTGGGCGCAGGCGGTACAATCCGCGCCCTTCGAAATATTTGAGTGATGCAATGCGCGCCGACTCCGTCAATTTCAAGAAACTCGAGAAACGCCTGTATCGACAGGTCGGCCAGGCCATCGAGGATTTCGGCATGATCGCCGACGGCGATCGCGTGATGGTGTGCCTGTCCGGTGGCAAGGATTCCTACACCATGCTGGATGTGCTGCGCGGCCTGCAGAAGCGCGCACCGATCCGCTTCGACATTCTCGCCGTGAACCTCGACCAGAAGCAGCCCGGTTTCCCGGAGCACGTGCTGCCGGAATACCTCTCGTCGATCGGCGTGGATTACCACATCCTCGAGCAGGACACCTACTCCGTGGTGAAAGAGGTAATCCCGGAAGGCAAGACCACCTGTGGCCTGTGTTCGCGGCTGCGCCGTGGCGCGCTGTATACCTTTGCGGCAAACAACGGCATCACCAAGATCGCGCTGGGACACCATCGCGACGACATCATCGAGACCCTGTTCCTGAACATGTTCCATGGCGGCAAGCTGAAATCCATGCCGCCGAAGCTGGTATCGGATGACGGTCGCAATACCGTGATCCGCCCGCTGGCCTATTGCGCGGAAAGGGACATCGCGAAATATGCCGAGGTAAAGGAATACCCGATCATCCCGTGCAACCTTTGCGGTTCGCAGGAGAACCTGCAACGCCAGAACATCAAGGCGATGCTGGCAGGCTGGGAAAAGGAAGACCCGAACCGGATTTCGAACATCTTCAGCGCGCTGCAATCCGTTGTGCCGAGCCACCTGCTGGATACCGATCTGCACGACTTCGCCAGCGCACGCGGCAGCATTGCTGCCGAGCTGCCGGATGGCGAGCCTGAGGAGTCCCGGGCGGCGGCAGACCCGATCGCGGCAGAAGTGGCGATTCCGATCAATGCGATTGGTGGCCGGAGGGCTGGATCATGACGGACCGCGAAGAACTCGAAACCCGGATCGCATTTCTTGATGATGCCGTGCAGGAATTGACGAAAACCGTGGCCCGCCAGGAAAACCTCATCAATGCGATGCGCAACGAGATGTCGACACTGTCGAAGCAGTTGCGGCAGTCGCAGTCGGATATCGCCGACCTGCGTGATGAGCCGCCGCCGCCCCATTACTGAAGCGGGATTGCATGCATGAAAAAACCGGCCCCAGGGCCGGTTTCTTGTAGATGGTGGCGCGATCAGGCGTCGATATCGGGGATCAGCTTGCTTTCCAGCCGATCAATGTATTCCTTGAGCTGCAGCTTGCGCTTCTTGAGGCGGCGCAGTTGCAGCTGGTCGACGAACGGACCCTCCTCGAGGCGCTTGATCGCATCATCGAGGTCACGATGTTCGCTGCGCATCTCGTACAGCTGCTTGTAGAGGGATTCTTCGTTCTGCATGGTGCCCCGAGATCGTTCGCCGATATGCCTGTGCGGCGAGGCGCTGGATTATGCTCCGCCAATGTACCGCAAAACCCTTCCAACATGCAGGTGCCGTCACAGTTGCGGCCCGTGATCGTTGAGTTTGTCGCTGGCTTGGCTACCATTCAGGGAACGGCGGGAATCGAGACCTGCCGCCAGAATCCCGGGAGTTGAACATGATGCGTTACCTGTTGGCGCTGTCCTGCGCCTTGCTGCTCGTCGCCTGTGGCCAGCCGGAGGAATCCGAAGAGCCGAAGGCTGATACCGCAGGGACCGAGCAGGAATACGTTGATCGCATGGCCGAAGAGCATGCCGATGATTCCACGGCGGCAAGCGACGCCGTGAAGCTCGGAGAGGTTCCGGCGCAGCCCGTGCTGAGCGAGGAAACCACTTACGGCATGATCCAGGGCGAGCCACTCACCGGCTATCTCGCCTACCCGGAAACCGCTCATGGTGGCATGCCGGGAATACTGCTTTTCCACGAATGGTGGGGACTCAACGACAATATTCGCGCCATGGCTGACAAGCTCGCCGGCCAGGGTTACGTCGTGCTGGCGGTGGACCTCTATGACGACCAGGTCGCCGCGGACCCGGCCGAAGCACGAGAGCTGATGCAGGCGACGATGGCGAACCGCGAGCGACTGAACCGCAACATTTCGCTGGCCTGGAAATTCATGGAAGAGGAAATCGGTGCGCTGTCCACGGCAGCCATGGGCTGGTGCCTTGGCGGCAGCATGGCCATGAATACCGCGCTGCTGTACCCGCAGCAACTTGACGCGCTGGTCATCTATTACGGGCATGTCACTGATGTGAGCCCCGAGCAGCTCGCCGAACTGAAAATGCCGATCCTTGGCCTGTTCGGTGCGGAAGATCGCGGGATCCCGGTAGATGGCGTGGAGCGGTTCCGTGACCAGCTCAATGCGCTCGGCAAGGATGCAACCATCGTGATTTATGATGATGCCGGTCACGCCTTTGCGAACCCGACCGGCAGCAGTTACCAGGCCGATGCGGCGGAAGATGCCTGGGATCGGACGCTGAAGTTCCTTGACCGCAGCTTGAACGCTGCGGTAAACCGGAACGTACTGGCGGAAGACGAGTTGCCCACGCTGCCCGAAGTTGGCGAGACCGAGGCCGGGGAAGGCGAGGCACCGGATAACGATCAGTAATCCACCGCACTGGAATATAGAGGGATACACCATGAAACATTCGCTGCTTGCTGCCGCGATGCTGCTGGCCACACCGTTGGCTTCCGCGGCTGAACTGGCCGACGTAACCGTGCCTGATTCCGTCACCGTTGGTGGCACCGAGCTGACGCTGAACGGCCTCGGGCTGCGTGAAGCCGGCTGGATCGATGTCTACGTGGGCGCGCTGTACCTGACCAGCCCGACGAATTCCGCCGAGGCCGTCATTGCGAGCGAAGGTCCGAGCCGCATCTCGCTGCACTTCGTGCGGGATGTCGGTGAAGAAAGCCTGACCGATGCCTGGAAGGAAGGCTTTGCCAACAATTCCGACGCCGCCACGCAGGAGGCCATTGCCGATCGCATGGCGACCTTCAATGGCTTCTTCGGTGACATCGAGGAAGGCCAGAGCATGGTCTTCGACATGATCCCGGGCAAGGGCACATTGGTGACCATCGCCGGTGAAGAGAAGGGCATGATCGAAGGCGATGATTTCGCTTCCGCACTGCGCGCGATCTGGTTTGGCCCGGAACCGCCGGACGACGACCTGAAGGAAGGCATGCTCGGCGAGGACTGAGCATGGAGGAACGAAAAAAGCCCCGCGAAAGCGGGGCTTTTTCATGTCCGGCCGGAATTCATTCCTTGCAGAGGCCGAACCAGTCGATACTCTCGTCACCGTATACGAGGAAGAACGGGTTCAGCAGCGACTCCTTCTGGTTATAGCGGAGCGGCTCGCCGTTCTCGGCGTTGATCACCTTGCCACCGGCCGCAGCGACCACGGCGTGAGCAGCTGCCGTGTCCCATTCGCAGGTGGGGCCCAGTCGCGGGTAGATATCGGCACGGCCTTCGGCAACCAGGCAGAGCTTCAGGGATGAACCCATGGACACGATTTCATGCGGGCCAAGACGCTCCAGGAAAGCCTGCACCTCGGCACTCTGGTGGGAGCGACTGGCGACCGCACGCGGCGGCCGTGACATTGGCACCTGGACCTCGATCCCGTTTGGCTCGTCGCTGCCGAGACCGTCCTGTACGAAGGCACCGACACCGACGCAGCCGAGATAGGTCCGGTTGGTGACAGGCACATGCACGACGCCGATGACAGGTTCTCCGTGCTCGATGAGCGCAATATTGACCGTGAATTCGCCGTTCTTCTTCACGAATTCCTTGGTGCCATCGAGGGGGTCGACCAGCCAGTAGCGATCCCAGGCCTGGCGCTGGCTCCAGGGGATATCGGCAGATTCTTCCGAAAGGACGGGGATATCGGGCGTCAGGTTCGCCAGTCCGTCGATGATGCGACGGTGCGAGGCGAGGTCGGCTTCGGTGAGCGGCGAATCGTCACCTTTAGCCTCGACGTCGAAATCGGTATCGTAAACGGCGAGGATATCCTCGCCGGCGTCGCGCGCGATCTTCGCCAGCGGTTCGAGAAAGGCTTTCTGGTCCATGAAATCATCCACGCCCGGTGCAAAATGAGGCGCCGATTCTACCCAAGGAGCTGCCGTGAAGCACGTTGACTGGTCCCGCGTCGATATCGTCTTTCTCGACATGGATGGCACGCTTCTCGACCTGCATTTCGATAACCGTTTCTGGATCGAGCATATTCCGCTGCGCTGGGGCGAGATGCATGGCATGACCCAGCAGCAGGCATTTGATGAACTTCATCCGCGCTTCAAGGCAGTGGAAGGCACGCTGGACTGGTATTCCGTGGAGTACTGGAAGCGCGAGCTCGGCATGGACATCGTCGCGCTGAAGCAGGAGCTTGCGCACCTCATCCGCCCCTTGCCGAAGGTCGAGGAATTCCTCATGGCAGTGCGCGAAGCCGGCAAGCGAGTGGTCCTGCTCACCAATGCCCATGATCACACCCTGGAATTCAAGATGGCCCAGATCGAGCTGGGGCCGTACTTCGATGCGATGTACACCTCCCACCAGTTCGGCCTGCCGAAGGAAGGCGTCGGCTTCTGGGATCTCGTCGAGGAGAAGGAATTCTTCGAGCGCAATCGTGCGCTGTTCGTCGATGACAGCCTTCGCGTGCTGGCCAATGCCCGTGCTTCCGGCATTGGCCAGGTGATCGCGATATCGCGGCCGGACAGCCAGCAGCCGGTTCGGGAAGTGAGTGAATTTCCTGCAGTCGAAGAAATTCACGAGTTGATGCCGGGGTAGCGGCTGCTTCGCTGGCCTTCCTCTGGTTTCGCACTGCCGCTTGCGCGGCAAGTGCGACCCGGTTTTCCTCGCGTGGAAAACCGGGGAAAAGACGCTCCCCGGTCGGCCAATCATTATTTATTTGAATGAGCCTGCGGTACTCGTCGCGGTCGGCGCGCGGGCAACTCGCGAGCAAAGCTCGCTCAAACACTCCCGCGCTTGCCTCCTCCCGCGACTGCGTTCCTCGGCGGCCTCCAACGGGGATTCAGTTGTCGTAAACAGTATTTCGCTCACGCAGTAGCGAAAAAAGTCGCTCCGAATTCTTCAGCCAAATAC